>JAFYMH010000126.1 GCA_017556685.1 Clostridia bacterium
TCGTTTGCAACAAGCTTTACCTTGTCGAAGACGCAGCCGGTGATGTCGATCAGAGCAACCGAGTACTTACCGTTACCAAGAACCTCATATTTTCCGTTTTTGTCAAGGATGGTTCCCTCAGCGGGGGTGACGTACTCCATCGGATAGGAGTAGCTCGAGAGGGTCGTGTCTCTCAGGGCAACGGCGGGATCGCTCGTCGGATCGTAATTCTCAACCGCGATCCAGTTCAGACCGTCAAAGGAATACTCGTAGCATGCCTTATACTCGTTGTAGCGGAACGTGGGCGGTTCCGAGGATGTTGTACCGTCCTCGGTATCCTCCGAGGGAGGAGTCACGGGCTCATCCACGGGAGGAGTCACGGGTTCATCCACGGAAGGAAACGGAGCCGAGGGAAGCGCATACCACTCCACGAGAAGCTCGTAGAGCGACTGCTGCTTTGCAGAATAGAAGGACTCGTACTTATCAAGGAATGCCGAGTTACCGTTTGCAACTGCGGTGGGGATCTCATAAGACTCGTTCTTGAGCAGCGCGCCCCAAGTAACGTTTCTTCCGCCGGCCTCCTTCATCGTGGTCTTCTCCTTGCGTCTGCAAAGGACCGTATCGATGATCATGTCGCGGACCGAGTCAACTCTCTCATAGATGAGGTCAAGCATCTGCGAGGTTCCGAGGTGGAAGGTCGTGTTCTTGAACTTCATAACGATCTGCAGGTACTCATCCTTGATCTCAGCCGAGTTCTCGGAAACGTACTGAATGTACGCGCTCATAGCGAGATACTTGGTCGAATAGATGTTGAAGCCGCCAAGCGTTGCCGCGTTGTGGAGGTAGGTGTTGTAATCGTTAACCGAGCCCTCGGTAACGAGAGGAAGCGGAACGACCGAGAAGACGTCGGTCATGCCGGCAAGATCCTCGTTCTCGAGCTCGCCGAGGAGCATCGGTCCGGGGGACATTGCAAGACCCTGTGCGAACGCCTTGGTGTTCACGCCGCCCGACATGTTACCTGCCATCGAGCCTTCGATGTTAACGAGCTCGCCGACTGCCTCGAAGATCGGGTTCATCGCCTCACCGGTCTCGGGGATCAGGATGACGTACTTGCCGTTCAGATCGCCGCCATCAACGCCCTCGCTTCCGGTGCCGACTCCGTCAGAGAGGCACTGGATGCTGCTCGAGAACAGGTAGCTTGCTGCAGGGCCGCCTCTGTAGGTATCCATGTAGATACCGATGCGGTCGCTGATATCCTCTTTACCGACGGTGCCCTGGTCGACGTAGATCGCCTCGCACATATCGATGAGAACGTCGTAGGTCCACTTGCCTTCAAGAACCATCTCGAACAGGTACTCAGAGAGCGACTCACCTGCAAGAGGTGCGCTCTGACCTGCGGGAAGAAGGATCGGGCCAAGCTCGGATACAGCGGCGTTCACCATATCCATGTTGAAGGGCAGGACCATCATGTTACGCCACAGCTCGCTGAAGTAGTCGGATGCCATAACGTAGATCTTCTGACGGTCAAAGGACATATCGGACATGACCGATGCGTGCCATCCGTCTGCCGTCCAATCGAAGTACGAGCCCTCAATGGTCGAAAGCTCGCGGAAGCATCCGTCAAAGCAAGCCATGGTCATATCGAACATGGTGTAAACGAACATATCGGCAGCGTCAGGGTTCGACGAGTCTCTCGTCGCAGCCTTGATGACCGATGCCTGAGAAGACCAGCCGTCGGCGGTCGTCGTGTAGTTGATCGTAACGCCAAGCAGCTTCTTTGCTGCGTCGTTTCTCTCGAACACGAGACGGTCGATGTCGGTTGCCGCATTCTCAAGGCTATCGGGTCCCTGCATGTACTCGGTGCACTTAACGTGGTAAGGACCGTCGGTCATATCGCTCATCTGGAACTTAAAGGTACGAAGGCTCTCCTCCATTGCCTTTACGTCGGTGGCGATCGACTCCCACAGGCTTGCCTCGGGATCGACAGGGTCGGTCGCGGGAGGCGTCGTCCCTTGGGGCGTCGTTTTCTCGGGCTTGCCGCCGCAGGAGACCAGCAGCGCGCCGAGCATTACGAGAAGAAGCAACGCGCTCAGTAGTTTTTTCATCACAAAACTCCTTTCAAAATTTTCGTTTCTCCCCCTTCGGAGAGAGCTTTTCTTTCTATCGATGCGGTATCGACAGATTTAGTGATACCATTATATCACCCCACCCCCCTCGTTGTCAATCGAAAGCTTCTCTTTTATGAGCCTCGCCATGATTTTTGGCACATTCAACAAATCGGATTTTTGCTTTTTGTGCAACTGTTACAAAAATTTCATGCCGCATCAAGCAGCCGCTCCCGAAACGGCTCTTGACAAGCGCACGCGCTCACGATATAATGAACGTAAAGCATGCGGGAAGCGATTCCCGCAAGGCAAGCCGAAAAGGAGATGCCCGATATGAGTGCTACGAAAAGAACCAATCTCGTCGTCATGGCGGCAGGCATGGGCAGTCGCTTCGGAGGACTGAAGCAGACCGAGCCCTTCGGGCCGAATAGAGAGGCGATCCTTGACTACTCGGTTGCCGACGCCGTTTCAGCCGGCTTTGACCGAACCGTCGTCATCATCCGCCGCGAAATGGAAAAGGACTTCCGCGAGGTGATCGGAAGGCGCCTTGAAGCAAAAACCGACGTTCGCTACGCCTTTCAGGAAAACGATAATCTGCCAAAGGGCTTTTCGGTCTCCCCCGAGAGAACGAGACCGCTCGGCACGGGGCACGCGGTGCTCTCGGCAAGAGACGAGATCGACGCCCCCTTTGCCGTCATCAACTCGGACGATTTTTACGGGCGTGAGTCCTTTCGTATCCTGCACGGAGCGCTGACGGACGATCGTCTCTCGGCGGCAATGGTCGGCTTTCGCCTCGGAAAAACCCTGACAGAGAACGGAACCGTCAACCGCGGCATCTGCGAGGTCAAGGACGGGATGCTCCTTGGCGTGTGCGAGCGCGAGGGCATCGACCGAGAGAGCGGAATTCCGCTCGATGCGATCGTTTCCATGAACATGTGGGGCTTTCGTCCCGACTTCCTTGACAGTCTCGAAGGTGCCTTCGAGCGCTTCCTTGGGGGCATGAAGGATCCTCTCAGGGACGAGATCTATCTCCCCTTCGTCGTCGACGAGGAGATCCGCGCCCGCCGACTTTCGGTCCGGGTCCTGACGACCCCCGAGCAGTGGTACGGCGTGACCTACCGCGAGGACGCCGAGTCCCTTCGGAAGGCAATCGCCGAGATGATAAAGAGCGGAATCTACAAGTAAATAAACAACCGCCCCCGATTATCGGAGATGGCGAGAGAAGTGCAAAAAGAGGTCTCGGATGCAGGAGCATCCGAGACCTCTTTTTGATCCCTTTTCGGGGCTTTTGATCATTCAACCGTTACCGATTTTGCAAGGTTTCGGGGCTGATCGACGTCACAGCCGCGCAGAACGGCGGCGTGATAGGCAAACATCTGCAGTACCGTTACGGCGGCAATCGGCGCCACGCTCGCGTCAAGCTCGGGAAGCACGAAGAGGTCGTCTGATACCTCGGCAAGATGTGCCGTTTCGCCGCCCGCAGCAAACGCCGTTACCCGCGCGCCGCGTGCCGCGACCTCCTTGACGTTGGCGATCATCTTCTCGCGAAGCTCCGCCTCGGTCGAGAGCGCAATGACGGGGGTTCCCTGTTCAATGAGCGAAATGGTGCCGTGCTTGAGCTCGCCCGCCGCATACGCCTCGCTGTGAAGATAAGTGATCTCCTTAAGCTTGAGCGATGCCTCGGCCGCGATGTCCGCATCGGCGCAGCGCCCGATATAAAATAGGTAGCTTACGTCCGAGAGGGGCGCGGTCAGCGCCTTGATCTCCTCCTCTCGCGCGAGGATCTCCCGAACGGCCCCGGGAAGCCCAACGGTCAGCGCCTCGGTCAGTTCCCTTGCTCTTGCCTCGCTGCATTTCCCGACAAGGCGTGCAAGCCAGACGGCAAAGAGCGAGAGGATCGCGGTCTGTACGGTATACGCTTTGGTGCTTGCCACGGCGATCTCGGGCCCCGCATGGGTATAGATCACGGCATCCGACTCGCGTGCGACCGACGAGCCGACGACGTTGACGATACTGACGACGTACGCCCCGCGCTCCTTTGCCAGACGAAGCGCCGCCAGGGTGTCGGCGGTCTCGCCCGACTGCGACACGCAAACGACGACGTCGCGCTCCGAGAGGATCGGGTCGCGGTAGCGGAACTCGGAGGCGATCTCGCACTCAACGGGAATTCTCGCCTCGCGCTCGATCATGCGGCGGGCAAGAAGCGAGGCGTGGTAGGCGGTACCGCAGGCGATGAAAACGATCCGCTCGGCACGTCTGAGCCGCTCGGCGTCCACACCGTCAGGTGAGAAGTCGGGAAGCCCCCCCGCAACGCGGGGGCGAAGGGTCGAGACGATCGCCGTCGGCTCCTCGAAGATCTCCTTATGCATAAAATGCGCGTGGCCCTCAAGACGAACCGCCCTGGCATCCCAGTCCGCCCTTTTCAGGGGGCGCTCAATGGGGGTTCCGTCCTCTTTCATAACCAAAACCCCTCCGTCGCGAAGAACCGCGATCTCACCCTCCTCGAGAACGAGGTAGTCCCGCGTATGCGTAAGAATAGCGGTGAGATCCGAGGTCAGAAAGCTCTTTCCCTCTCCGACGCCAAGCATCAGAGGGCTTCCGCGGCGGACGGCGTAAACGGTATCCGGCTCATCTGCGAACAGGATCCCGAGCGCGTAGGATCCCGTTAGGCGTCCTGTCAGCGCAACGATCGCCTCCCGCTTGCTCGCATACGCATCCAAAAGACGGTCGAGCAAAAGCGCCGCCACCTCGGTGTCGGTCTCGGAGGAAAAGACGTAGCCAAGTCCGAGAAGCTCGGCGCGAAGCTCGGCATAGTTCTCGATGATGCCGTTATGCACGAGCTGAACGCGCGCGCTTCCGTGGGGATGAGAGTTGGCGTCGGTGGGTGCGCCGTGGGTTGCCCAGCGCGTATGTCCGATACCCGAGCTCGCCTTGATCTCGCCGAGCGCGGAAAGCTTCTCCTCAAGCGCACGGATCTTTCCCGCCGCCTTCTGCACCGAGAGCCCCTTCTCCTTGTCAAAATAGGCGATTCCCGCCGAATCGTACCCGCGATATTCGAGGGTGCGAAGTCCCGAAACGAGAACCTCCCCGGCGTTTTCGACGCCCGTGCATCCAATGATTCCGCACATAGAAATATGTGTTGCAAGCAGTGCTTCGTCGGCAATTTCGGCCCGTCGCGGATCAAAATCCGCAGGCAAGCCGAACGAAAGCGCCTCTCGCTTCCTTTCAAAATCTTATTTTGGCTCCTTTTCCCGTGTTTTGTCATCCGATCACCCGGAGATTTGTCACGGTATACGTCCCGGAGCGGACGGGGAGACATCCGCCGAATCCTTCGATGCTTCTCCCACCTCGTCAACAGACCTTTGTCTGTCCAGGCGCTGGAGGCTGTGCAAGCACGCCCCCTGTTATATTAACGGCTGCCGATGCCGCAAATATCGGTTTTCCTTTTTACGTCAATGCTTTTTGACCGTAACGCCGCCGTCCTTTCGGATACTGTCGGCGTCGAGAACGCCGCGCAGGCGCGTCAAGGGATAGACGATCGAGCGGCGGCCGACGACCGAGCCGGGGCAAAGCACACTGCCACAGCCGATCTCAACGAAGTCGCCAAGGACCGCTCCGAGCTTGCGAAGCCCCGTTTCCATGCGCTCGTCGCCCGACACGACCGCAACGTCGGTCTTGTCGCTCTTGACGTTCGAGGCGATCGAGCCCGCCCCCATATGCGAGCGGTACCCGAGGACCGAGTCCCCGACGTAATTGTAATGCGGCACCTGCACCGAATCGAAGAGCACCGCGTTTTTCACCTCGGTGGAGTTTCCGATCACACAGCCCGCACCAATGAGTGCCGAGCCGCGGATATAGGCGCAGTGCCGAATCTCACTCTCGGGGCCGATGACCGTCGGGCCGAGGACGAGGGCGCTTTTTTCAATCCTTGCCGTATTATGCACCCAAACGTCCTTTTCGATTTCAGTATATTCCTCGCTTGGCAAAGTCGCGCCGAGCGCGCGGATAAAGTCGGCAAGCTCGGGCAGCACCTGCCAGGGATATTCGAACCTTAAAAAGAGCTCTCTTGCCGCAGTATGGGAAAGATCGAGAAGCTCCCCTGTTTTCGGGATCGCCATCGTCTATCTGTCCTTTCCTTCGATTTTTTCGGATCTGTCGGAGATCAGAGCCTCTCGACCGAAAGGGTCAGCCCCTGTCCGTTGATGCTCCAGCTCTTGGCGTTTGCCGAAAGGGCGCCGGCCTTGTACTCGTCCGCCAGCGTCTCGGAGAGGATCTCGGCGCTGTTTCTCGCGAGCACCGCAAGGATCTCCTCGCCTCCGTCTGCACCGATACGGATATGATCGGTCACCTCAAAGCCGCTGTCCTTACGCATCGTCTGGATCTTCGAGACGATCTCACGAACGAGTCCCTCCTCGATCAGCTCAGGGGTAAGTCTGGTGTCAAGCGCAACCGTTACGCCCCGATCGGACGCCGAGACGAAGCCCTCGGTCTGTGCCGTCGAGATCAGAAGATCGTCCTCGGTAAAGATGAGCGCGGTGCCGTCGTTTGCCCTGAGCACAAGCGTTCCGCTCGACTTCAGCTCATCCATCGCGGCGTTGCCGTCGAGGGCGGAGAGCAGGGTCTTGATCTCGCCGAGGTACTTGCCGTACTTCGGTCCGACCGTACGGAGCTGAGGCTTGAAGGAATACGAGGTGAAGGCGCGAACGTCGTCGGTGAAGGTCACGCTCTTGACGTTCAGCTCGTCGAGCAGGATCGGATACATTCCCGTATCAAGGGCGCTCTCGCTCTTGACGTACATCGCGGCGATCGGCTGACGGGTCTTGATGCTTGCGGCGTTTCGGCAGGCGCGGCCGATAACGACGACCTCAAGCAGCGTCTTCATCTGCTCCTCAAGCGCCGTGTCGATACGCGACTCGTCGCAAACGGGATAATCGCAGAGATGCACGCTCTCGGGAGCCTCGGAGTCGACCGAGCAAACGAGATTGCGGTAGATCTCCTCCGCCATGAAGGGGATCATCGGCGCCGAAAGCTTAGCCACGGTTACAAGAGCGGTATAAAGCGTCAGATACGCGCTCACCTTATCAGAGGGCATGCCGCTGACCCAGTAGCGCTCGCGCGAGCGGCGGACGTACCAGTTCGAGAGCTCGTCAACGAAGCCCTCAAGTGCGCGTGCCGCCTCGGGGATGCGATAGCTCTCAAGATCGACGTCGACCTCGCGCACAAGGGTATTCAGGCGCGAGAGAAGCCAGCGGTCCATCTCAGAAAGCTCTGCATCCGAAAGGGAATACTTCGTCGGATCAAAGCCGTCGATATTGGCGTAAAGCACGTAGAAGGAATAGGTGTTCCAAAGCGTACCCATAAAGCGGCGCTGTCCCTCGACGACGGCATCGTCATAGAAGCGGTTGGGAAGCCAGGGGGCGCTGTTCGAATAGAAATACCAGCGGATGGCATCGGCGCCGTACTTCTCAAGCGCCTCGAAGGGATCAACGACGTTGCCCTTCGACTTCGACATCTTCTGACCGTTCTTGTCCTGCACGTGACCGAGAACGAGCACGTTCTTATAGGGCGCACGGTCAAAGAGAAGGGTCGAGATCGCCATGAGCGAATAGAACCATCCGCGCGTCTGATCGACTCCCTCGGAGATGAAGTCTGCGGGGAACTGGCTCTCAAAGAGCTCCTTGTTCTCAAAGGGATAGTGATGCTGTGCAAAGGGCATCGAGCCCGAGTCGAACCAGCAGTCGATGACCTCGGGAACGCGCGTCATCTCGCCGCCGCAATCGGGGCAGCGAAGGGTAACGGCATCGATATAGGGGCGGTGCAGCTCGACCTTCTCGGGGCAGTTATCCGACATCTCGCGAAGCTCGGCGATCGAGCCGACCGAGTGGAGCCGTCCGCACTTGCACTCCCAGATGTTGAGCGGCGTTCCCCAGTAGCGGTTACGGCTGATGCCCCAGTCCTGCACGTTCTCGATCCAGTCGCCAAACCGACCCGTACCGATGCTCTCGGGGATCCAGTTGACGGTTGCGTTATTGCGAACGAGGTTATCGCGCACGGCGGTCATGCGAATGAACCACGAGTTGCGCGCATAATAGATCAGAGGCGTATCGCAGCGCCAGCAGTGAGGATACTCGTGCTCAAAAACGGGTGCCTCAAAGAGAAGCGAGCGCTCCTTCAGATCGGCAAGCACGAGCGGATCCGCCGCCTTCACGAAGACTCCCGCAAAGGGAGTTTCCTCGGTCAGCTCACCCTTGCCGTCGACGTACTGCAAAAAGGGCAGGTTGTAATTCTTACCGACGATCGAGTCATCGTTTCCGAAGGCGGGAGCGATATGAACGATACCGGTACCGTCGCTGAGCGTAACGTAATCGGCAAGCGTAACGTAAAACGCCTTTCCGCTGACCTTGCTCGGATAAAGCGGCTCGTACTCCATATACTCAAGCTCGCGACCCGTGTAGCGCTCAAGCAGGGTATAGGAATCGGTCACGACGCTCGAAACGAGCCCCTCTGCGAGAATATACTTTTCTCCGCCGACGTCGATCTTGACGTAATCAAAGTCGGGGTTGACGCAGAGCGCGACGTTCGAGGGAAGCGTCCAGGGCGTGGTCGTCCAGGCAAGGAAATACTCGTTCTCGGCGCCCTTGATCTTGAACTTAACGATCGCCGAGCGCTCCTTGACGGTCTTATAGCCCTGCGCAACCTCCTGTGCCGACAGAGGGGTGCCGCAACGGGGGCAATAGGGAACGATCTTAAAGCCCTTGTAGAGCAGGCCCTTATCGTAGATCTGACGAAGAGCCCACCACTCGGACTCGATGAAGTCGTTATGATAGGTTACGTAAGGGTCGTCCATATCCGCCCAGAAGCCGACGGTGCCGGAAAAGTCCTCCCACATCGACTTATATTTCCAAACGCTCTCCTTGCACTTGGTGATAAAGGGCTCAAGGCCGTACTCCTCGATCTGCTCCTTACCGTCAAGTCCGAGATCCTTCTCGACCGCGATCTCGACCGGCAGACCATGCGTATCCCAGCCCGCCTTACGCGGCACGTGATAGCCCTTCATCGTGCGGTAGCGCGGGATCATATCCTTGATAACGCGCGTCAGAACGTGACCGATATGCGGCTTGCCGTTTGCGGTGGGAGGTCCGTCGTAGAAGGTGTAAAGCTTCTCCTCGGGACGAGCACCGAGGCTTTTTCTAAAAATGCCGTTTTCGCGCCAGAATTTCTCGGTTGCCTTCTCGCGCTCAACGAAATTCATCGAATTGGATACCTTTTGATACAGTTCGCTCACTTTAGTCGTTCCTCCTTGCGTGCGTACGCACGTCATCGCACAATAATACTAAATAATTATACTATTAAGAAGGAAAAAAGTCAAGAGCCGCTGCCAAAATTCCGAAGGAGCCCTGCCGCATAATTTCGCTTGACACGCAAAGGATAATCTCAAAAGGATCGCGGAGTCTGAAATGAAACGAATCGTGCTTGCCGCCCTCGGGTGCTTTCTTCTTTTTGCCGCCCCGTTTTCGGCCGTTTGGAGTGGGGTTTTCGGAAAAAACGAACGAAGTGGTGCCGCTTGCTCTGCCGAGATCTCCTTTGAGGAGGCGGCAGCTCTTTTTCCGCGCTTTCGCGTTTCGGCTAAGCCAAAGGGGGAGGGCGGCAGACTTGTGCTCGAGATGGAAAGCCCCTGCGAGGACGGCAGGATTCTCCTTCGCTTTAAAGGGAGCCTTTTTTCGGTACCGAGAGAGGAGGTCGAAACCTCGGTCCCCGAGTTTCAAGCGCCACGCGAGGTAAGCGACCTTGAGATCGCGCGCGCCGCCTTGGTGCTTGCGCCGACCGCAAGGACACGGTACCTCGTCTGGACAGACCTTTGCCGTCTTACAACCTACGTTCTCAAAAGGGAGGGGGACACGTGGCAGGTGCTTCGTCGGCTTCCCTGCTCTGCCGGGGATGCGGCACATCCAAGCCCCGAGGGTCTCTTTTCGCTTGGCGTGCACCGCCTCTCCTTCGGACGAAAGGGGTTGTACAGTGCCGCCTATGCTCTTCAAATCAGCGGCAATTACCTCTACCATTCGGTCCTGCTCACGCCAAACGGCGAAGAGGTGCTTGACGCAAGGCTCGGGGAGAGGATCTCGCACGGCTGTATCCGCCACAGTCTTGAGGATAGCCGTTGGCTTTACGAAACCGTCCCCGACGGCACCGCCATCCTCATCCGATAACGAAAAGACCGCCCTCGTGCCATCGGCATCAAAAGCGGTCTTTTTCACTTGTGTAATGATTTGTTTACATCGGCTCTGCCGTGCAATTTATTGTTTGCAAACGCGTACCGTTTTCACTCCGTAATAGCGCAGGCAGGCGATTGCTTGCCGATCGATCTCCTCACCCGAGATGCAGATCGGGATCGCAGGCGGGCAGGAAACGGTGGCCGAGGAAAGGATCCTTCCCTCAGCTGCATCGATCGAAATCTCCTCGGACAGAGCGAAGAGCGCTTCCCTCATCGAGAGTAACCGCCTTGCCGCACCAAGGTGGGGGGCAGGCTCGATGATCGCCGACCTTCGGGGGATCGAAAGGAATGCCGACAGAAGGCGGGAAAGCCCCTCGTCTCCCTGCTCGGGCGATGGCATCAGGGTCAGATAATCGGGATCCGAGAATTCGGGGACGATCCCGCGCGCCGAAAGAAGTTCTGCAAGCTCAGTGCCAAGATAGCCGAAGGGCTTGGCGCTTACCGTCAGCTTCAGAGGCTCGTTTCCGACGAGCCTAAAGCCAAGCTCGGCAAGGCGCTCCTTCAGAGCGTCAAGGCGAAGGGTAAAATCGGCAAGGCGCTCGGCGTACCCCTCGGACAAATAGCGGTTGGCAAGATCAAGCGATTGCAAAATGAGATACGAGGGGCTGCTTGACGCAAAGAGCGAAAGCGCCTCGGGGGCGGCCTCTCTAAAAAAGTCGGGTGCTCGCCATGCGACATGGAGGTAGGCTCCTCCGGTCAGAACGGGGAGGGTTTTGTGCGCCGAATCGGCGCAAAGGTCCGCACCGAGCGACATTGGATGCCGCGAGGGAGAAAGGAAGCCAAGGTATGCTCCGTGCGCGTTGTCAACGAGAAGCAAAACTCCGCGCGAATGGCAGATCTCGGCGATTCCGCGAAGATCGGGGAGATTCCCAAGATAGTCGGGGGCGGTGAGGTAAAGGGCAAGGGGCTTTTCCCTCGCCCCATCGATCGCCCTTGCAACCGCGTCGCCGTCAAGAGAAGGCGCGAGAAGCGGCGAGGCGAAGGAATCTCCCAGAAAATCGACCTCGAGGTCAAGCAGAGCCGCCCCGAAATGAAAGGACCGATGCGCGTTGCGCGCCGCCAGAATACGAGCGGGGCGACCGATCGCGTTTGCGTAGCGCTTGACAAGCGCGAGCATCGCACGAATGACGAGCGACGAGCCCTCGGTCGAATAAAGGGTTCTTGCGGCTCCGAACAGCGAGGCGGCGTTTGCCTCGCTCTCGGCGATGATGCCGTCGGCAGAGTAAAGCACGTCGGCGCCGCCGATCTCGGTAATGTCCCGCTCCTCACATCCGAGTAGCGCGATCCCCTTATGCCCCGGCATATGCAGGCGAAGGGGCTCGCTACTGATGTAATCGGAAACGAAATCGTAGATCGGAGTTTTCATGACTGCTCGGAGTCGAGGGATTTTGCAACCTCGAGCATGATCGCGCATTCCATGCGCTTACGGAAAAGCTCACAGCCGTAGGCGTATACGCCGTTGACCGAGCCGGTCGAGTGATAAGCGTTCGCGGCGCATCCGCCCGAGCAATAAAGCTTTGCCCAGCACCCCTTACATTCGGGACGGGTATAGACGTTGCAGGCGGCGAATTCCTCTTGCACGTCGGGGGCGGTCACGCCGTCCCAGACGTTTCCGAGTCGGAAGCGCTCCTCCCCGACGAACTGGTGGCAGGGATAGAGATCGCCCCAGGGGGTGACTGCCATATATTCAGTTCCCGAGCCGCATCCCGAGATGCGTTTATAGATGCAGGGGCCATCCTTCAGATCAAGCATGTAATGATAGAAGGTGAAGGGTCTTCCCTCGCGATGGCGCTTTAGCATCAGCTCGGCAAGCTCCTCGTACTGACCGAGCACGGTCGGCAGATCCTCGTCGGTCAGGGCGGCGGGGTCATTCGGTGCCGAAACGACCGGCTCCATGCTAAGCTCGGTAAAGCCGAGATCGAGCATCGTCTTGATATCGTTTAAGAAATCGGGGTTGGCGTGCGTAAAGGTGCCGCGCATATAGTAGCCCTTGCCGCCGCGTGCCGAAACGAGCTTTTGGAATTTCGGAACGATCCTCTCCCAGCTTCCCTCTCCCCGATAGTCGACGCGGTAGCGGTCGTGCACCTCGCGCCGACCGTCAAGACTGAGAACGACGTTGCTCATCTCGCGGTTGGCAAACTCGATCAGATCGTCGTCGATAAGCAGCCCGTTGGTCGTCAGGGTGAAGCGAAAATTCTTTTTGGCAGGCCCCTCGATCTCCCTTGCATAGGCAACGAGCTGCTTTACAACGTCAAGGTTCATCAGCGGCTCTCCGCCGAAGAAATCGACCTCAAGGTTGCGGCGCGAGCCCGAATTTTCGACAAGGAAATCAAGCGCGCGGCGTCCGACCTCAAAGCTCATCGTGGCGCGGTCGCCGTGATATTTCCCCTGACTTGCAAAGCAATAGGAGCAGTTAAGGTTGCAGGTATGCGCAACGTGCAGGCACAGGGCCTTGACGACCCCGCGGCTCCGCTCCTTAAGCGCCCCCGAAAGCGGCTCGAAGGTGTCCTCGGAAAAGAGCTTACCCATCTCGCGAAGCTCCTCGATCTGCGAAAAGCATTCGTTGATCTCATCCAGGCCGACCTCAGAGTCGCTTCGATACTTCCGAAGGATCTCCTCGGTCAGTGTCTGCCGATCGGTGCTCTCATATCTCGAAATGATCTCAAAGGCAACGTCGTCAACAGCGTGCACCGAGCCCGAAAAGACGTCGAGCACGATATTGAGTCCGCCCAGTCTGTAGCAATGTACCATGACTTTCTCTCCAAACGGTCAATTTTCAAAAAGGGGCTGTTGCCTAACAGAGTCTCTCCGCGACCGCCGCCGCAGAGCGCGGCAAAGCAGAATACGGGGGAGATCCGAGCAGCAACAGCCCCTTTCGGCGATTTTCTTACTTCTTGTTCTCGCAGGCCTGGTTTGCAATACCGCAGCTGGTCTTGCAAGCAGACTGGCACGAGGTCTGGCACTCGCCGCAGCCGCCGTTCTTTGCGCTTGCGCAAAGGTTCTTGGTCTCAATCGTCTTGATATGCTTCATTGCTTTATCCTCCAAACAGATTTACACGCTTCATTGTATCATACCTTGCGAAAGAAGTCAAGAAGTTCGGGCGATTTTCCGTCTCCGCGCCCGAAAAAGTTCTCTCGGCTTACGTCTCGGGAGGCTCGGTGCGAGCAAGGCGCATCTTGACGTCCTCGGCGCGCTCGCGGTCAAGGGTCCAGTCGAAGTTGCCGCGAATCCCAAGCACCTCCGAATAGGTGAGGAAAACCGAGGGGTATTTTGAGATTTTAACCATGAACTCCGAAAATTGCCGATAATGCACAAGACAAACGATCAGCTCCTTCTCCTCCCCGAGGAAAAGTCCCTTCGCGTCAATCACGGTTCCGCCGCGCCTGAGCTCGAAAAGGATCGTTTTTTTGATCTCCTCGGAAACCGTCTTTGGAGCGATGATCTCAAAGCGGATCGCACGTCGACTGTCGCGCAGCATCTTCGCGGTCGTTTTCTCGGCGGTGAAGATGGCAACGAAGGAGAAGATCACGGCGTTGATATCTCCCCAGACACAGAACGAGAAGATCGCGATCGCATAGCTGAGCGCTGCGATCACCGTCTCGATGTTGTCGCTCTGCCGCCGCTTTTGGATCATCGAGGCAATGACGTCAACGCCGCCCGCCGAGCCGCCGATGCGGAGCATCATCCCCGTGATCCCCTGCGCAAAGCCGCCGATGATCGCGGCAAGGAAGCGATCGAGCTCGCTTGTGACGGGATAGACGGGAAACTTAATGAGGGTCAGAAGCGCCGTGAAGCCCGAGAGCAAAAGCATATACGAAACGGTATAAAGCACGTACCGTCGGCGCAAAACGAACCATGCGATGGCAAGAAGCGGAAGGTTCAATAGCGCCGAGAGATATCCTGCGCGAATTCCCCCGAGCCCGAAAAAGCGTCCGAGAAGCTCGGAGAGCATCGTTGCGATGCCGTCCACCCCGCTTGGCGCAAAGCGCCCCTGGGAAACGAAGCTGAAAAGCCCGATGGCGCTGACAAGCGCCGCCACAAGGATCGTCAGAGCGGCCCTGAGCTGCACGCGCATTCTCATTTTCCCGTCCTCCTCTTTTTTATCTTTATCATACGTATGCTTCCCCGCCCGCCGTTGCCTATACGCGGGGCAGCTTACCTTGATTATATCACCCGTGCGCGCGGATGTCAATCTCCGATCTTCCCCCTCAAGGATCAAAAAAAGGAAATTTTTGCTTTCCCGTTCATAGCGTGTTCAAAAATTCAGTATATACTATCCTCGCAACCGTATAAGGGAGTAGTCGGCACGCCCCCGTGCGATGAAGAGCAACATCATGGAGAAATCCTGGCTTCATATGAAACGACGAGACTTATCTGCAAACCCGGCAGAGAGGTCTCGTTTTTTCGATAGATTCGGTTTTTATAATAAGGAGGGAAATAGATGATCGCACACACCCAAGATGCAAAGGATCTGCTAAACGCGCTTTCGAGCAACGCGCAGAGCGGGCTTTCGGAGGCGGAAGCGGCAGAGCGGCTTGCCAAAAACGGCGCGAACCGTCTGCGCGAAAAGAAGCCCAAAACCGTTTTTCAAAGGTTCCTTGAGCAATTCAAGGACGTTATGATCCTGATCCTTCTCGCGGCGGCGGCGGTTTCCTTTACCGTCGTTTGCGTTGAGAAGAACTGGGCGGAGCTCTTCGAGCCGCTTCTGATCGTCGTGATCGTCATTTTGAACGCCGTCGTCGGCGTATACCAGGAGGGAAAGGCGGAGCGCGCGCTCAGTGCCTTAAAGAATATGTCCGCGCCGCACGCGCGCGTCATCCGCGACGGAATCGAGCGGATCGTCGACGCCGCAGATCTTGTCGTCGGAGATATCATTCACCTGGAGGCGGGGGATTTCGTGCCTGCCGATGCCAGACTGCTCACGAGCGTCAGCCTCAAATCCGAGGAATCGGCGCTGACGGGCGAGTCGGTCCCCTCCGAAAAGGATGCGCTTGCCATGGTTGCGTCGGACGCCCCGATCGGCGACCGCACCAATATGGTCTTCTCGGGCTGCAGCATCACTTACGGTACGGCGACCGCCGTCGTGACCGCGACCGGCATGGATACTGAAATGGGACGGATCGCCAACCTGCTTGAGGGCGAGGGCGAGGGACAAACGCCGCTTCAGAGAAAGCTCTCGGAGCTCGGACGGCTGCTTGGTGTCGTTGCGATCGCCGCCTGCGCCGTGATCTTCGTCGTCGGTCTTGCAAACGAGATCCCGCCGCTTGAGATCTTTATGACCGCCGTTTCGCTTGCCGTTTCGGCGATCCCCGAGGGGCTCCCTGCGATCGTTACGGTCGTGCTTTCGATCGGCGTACAGCGCATGGTGAAAAAGAACGCTCTGATCCGCCGTCTGCCTGCCGTCGAGACCCTTGGGGGCGCCTCGATCATCTGCTCTGATAAGACCGGCACGCTGACGCAAAACCGCATGACCCTGACCCGCGCCTATGCCGACGGCGCTGACGCCCCCGAGGTGATCGGGACCGAAAACGGCGAGGCGGTACGCCGCCTGCTTGCCTATGCGACCCTCTGCTGTGACGGCTCGGTCATCTTCGAAGAATCGGGCGAGACACACGTCGGCGACCCGACCGAAACGGCGATCGTCGTTGCCGCATACAAGAACGGAATGGCAAAGGAAGCCCTTTCCACCGCGCATCCGCGCATCGGCGAGCTCCCCTTTGACTCCGACCGCAAGCTGATGAGCACGGTCAACAGGATCGACGGCAAAACCGTCGTCATCGTCAAGGGAGCCTTTGATATGATGGCGAGCCGTTGCGTCAAGGGAGATCTTGACAAGGCAAGGCGCATCGTTGACGAGATGAGTGCCGACGCGCTCCGCGTGCTTGCCGTTGCTTATAAGGAGGTCGAGGAGCTTCCCGAAACGCTGACCTCCGAGGTGCTGGAAAGCGAGCTCACCCTGATGGGACTTGTCGGCATGATCGACCCGCCCCGCCCCGAGGCAAAGGATGCTGTTGCGCTCTGCCGCCGCGCGGGCATCAAGCCCGTGATGATCACGGGAGATCACGTCATTACCGCCTCTGCGATCGCGCGAGAGCTCGGCATCATGAGGGACGGTGACCGCGCCATTACCGGCGCCGAGCTTGACGCCATGAACGACACCGAGTTTGACGCGGTGATCGAGTCGATCTCGGTCTATGCCCGCGTTTCCCCCGAGAACAAGATCCGCATCGTCAAGGCATGGCAGCGCAAGGGCCAGGTCGTTTCGATGACGGGTGACGGCGTCAACGACGCCCCCGCGCTCAAGGCGGCCGATATCGGCTGTGCAATGGGCATCACGGGAACCGACGTTGCCAAGAGCGCCGCCGACATGACTCTGACCGACGACAATTTTTCAACCATTGTCGAGGCGGTCAAGGAGGGGCGCGGCATCTACGCGAACATCAAAAAGGTCGTCGGCTTCCTTCTCGGCACCAACATCGGCGAGGTCATCACCGTCTTTGCCGCGATGCTTCTGTGGCACGCATCGCCTCTGCTCTCCATGCACCTTCTGATGATCAACCTCGTTACCGACAGTCTTCCCGCCATCGCTCTCGGCATGGAGGCGGTCGAGAAGGACGTCATGGACAAAAAGCCCAAGCCGAAAAACGAGGGGATCTTCGCAAACGGCTTTGGCTTCCGTATCGCACTTCAGGGCGTGCTGTTCGCCGCGCTGACCCTTGTCGGCTTCTTCCTCGGCAAGAGCGTTACCGGAACCCCCGAGGGCGGTCAGACGATGGCGTTCGCCGTACTCCCTCTCTCACAGCTCGTGCAGGCGTATAATATGCGCTCGGAGCGCTCGCTCCTGTCGACCGGCTTCTTCGGCAACAAAATGCTGAATCTCGCGGCGCTCGCCTCGCTCTTGCTCGTGCTTGCCGTTCTGTTTACGCCCCTTGGCGTGATCTTCAAGATCGTTTTGCTGCCCCCGAAGCTCTATCTCGCCGCGCTCGGGCTCGTTCTCGCTCCCCTGCCGGTCATGGAGATCTCGAAGCTCCTGCGCCGCAAAAAGATCTGATCCGCCGCATCTCCCACCGCATAGCAAACGGAACCGCCTTCCTCGGAAGGCGGTTCCGTTTTAATGAAAATCAAGGCGTAAGCCTTGTATATCATCTGCAACTTATGTGTGGGACAAAAAGTATTTTTTATTTAGATCTTCTGCAATGACAAATTAACCCAACCGTCAAAAATACAAGTGCTAAAAACAAAAGCGTTAAGCAAATAATAAGGTGTATATTGTTCGCTAATGCTACGTCTGCTTTCCAAGAAGACAAATTCGCCTTAAAAATATTTACGTCGTCGATCTCTCTTTGAATTTCAAGATTTTTTACTTTTAAAAAAAGTGGTGGTAAATATAAAAATACGTTTGATAAAAGCAAAACTATACTCGTCTTCAAAAATCCATTTGTTTTTAAAAATCGCACGCTCATAATGATATTTAACGCTAAATACACGCAAAGCACAATAGGAAGTGCAATTTTAAAATACCACCATCCATTAGCGTATCTATTTGTCAAAGTGTATGAGTTAATCACAATAAGAAGGATATTCAGCATTAAAAAATCTACGGCAACTGAAATAAAATCGTTGTATTTTTTTATTTTAGAAAAAACTTCGTATTTTGCAGTAAAGATAGGAGCAAATATAATTGTTAGCCCGAAAAGTATCGATAGCGACGCTATCCAAAACCAATTACCGCCGGTATAAATACAACACACCCCCAAAAGCAAAACAAGTGCCAAATACTGCGATAACGGAATTAGAATAAGTTTATATTTCTTTATGAATTTTGGTAAATTCGTAAAAGTGAACGCAAGAAACAATGCCGAAATCACTATCCAGAACCAAGAAAGAGTTTTATTAATTGCCAAATTGCAAATAAAGCATGAAGTTAACGCAACACCATAACCAATATAGAAAAACAAACTCCAAGAAAGCGAAAACGCTCTCCACTTTTTTGCTTGATTTTTTTCTTCCCTTGCTTTATTATCAACGCTTGCCGTTATAAGCTCGTGTTCGGAAACACCTAAAATTTCAGAAAGCTTTGGAAGTAAAGTTATATCGGGATGAGCCACGTCTTTTTCCCACTTGCTTACCGTCGATTCTGAAACGAATAACATCTTTGACAATTCTTTTTGTGTCAAGTTTTTTTCTTTGCGCTTTTGGCTTAAAAAACTACCAAAACGATTCTCCATATGCGTCTCCTTTAAGATTTCATTGATATATCAATATTACCATAAAATTTTCCGGATTGCACCACTATTAAACAAATAACTTACTTGAAAGCTTTTCAAGTTGCAAAAAATAAAAAAATAAAGGTCTATAAGCAAAATACTTATAGACCCATACGAGTGTGTTTGGAGGCTAAAATGACAACTCTCAAAATCAAGGCGAAGCCTTGTATATCATCAATTCCGCAGGAATTGCATATCATCAACACGAAGTGTTGTATATCATCATTGCGAAAGCGAATACAGCCTGCGGCTGATGATATACACCTTCGGTGATGAGATACACGCTAACGCGTGATGATATACCATTGCTTTCGCAATGGATGAAAAAAGCACTTGCTATCGCAAGTGCTTTTTTCTGGCTCCCCGAACAGGGCTCGAACCTGTGACATCATGATTAACAGTCATGCGCTCTACCGACTGAGCTATCGAGGAATATGGAATTTTCTCTGCAAAAA
>JAFYMH010000127.1 GCA_017556685.1 Clostridia bacterium
AGAAGAGAGAGCCGCAGCTGAGGCAGACGCAAGAATCGCGGCAGAGCAAAAGGCCGCAGCCGAAGCTGAGGCGAGAAGCGCGGCGGAAGAGAGAGCCACGGCCGCAGAGAATGCAAGAATTGCGGCAGAGGAGCGAGCCGAGAGCGAGGCAAGGGCAAGACTGGAGGCCGAGCAAAGGTCAAGGCTCGACGCCGAGCAAAGAGAAAAGGATGCGGCTCTTGCAAGGGCAAGTGCCGATGCCGCCGAGAAGGCAAGGTCGGAGGAAAGAGCACGCTACGAGGCAGAGGCAAGCGCCAGAGCCGAGGCGGCCGCTCTTGCGGCACTGGCGGCGTTTGCCGCAAGGAGTGCCGTCGAAAATCGGGCACCCGCCGCCTCCGAGACCCGGGCGAAGGGAAGAAAAGCGGGCAAAGCATCCGAGCGAAAGGCACCCGAGCGAACGCCCTACCGCGCATCCGACGCCGAGCGCGCGGCGAGCGAGGCGATCGCCGGCGCAGATAAGCGGCTTGTCAGCCGCCGCATCGAGCGTGCCGACCGTTCCGCTACTCAGAAAAAGCTTCGCCGTGCCGACCGTGCGCTGGCGAGAAGAAAATGGAAAAAGGCAGATGCGCTTTACGACGACGTGCTTCTTGCCAATCCCGAGTGCGCCGAGGCATATCTCGGAAAGTCGCTCGCTTCAAGGAAGATCACGGGGCGAAAGCCCCTTGGCAAGGCGGTCGAGCTTTCCTCTGACAAGAATTTCCTTTTGGCGCTTCATTACAGCGACGGCTCGCTCCGCCGCCGTCTTGACGCCTGCGCCGACGCCTCGACCAAGGAGAAGATCAACGCGTCGAGACGTGAGCTTCTTGACAGCGAGGCGCGCCGCCGCGCGCTCGATCGGATCACCGACAACCGTCTTGCCGAGATCGAGGACCGCACCAGACGCACCGAGCTTGAGACGGCCGCCTCCGGTGCTTTAGGGGAGAAGGCAGACCGCCTTCGCACCCGTCAGATCTCAAAGACGCTTGACCGCGCCGACCGCCTTCGCACGAAGAGAAAATGGAAAAAGGCGGCGCATGGCTACCGCGAGGCGCTTAAGCTCGACCCCGAGTCCAGCGATGCGTACGTCGGGCTGCTGCTCACCGACCTGAAGCTCAAAAACGAGCGAGGGCTTGCAAGGTATCACCGCGACTTTGAGTCCAACGAGAATTTCCTGCTTGCCGTTCATTTCGGCTCGCGTGCCACCCGCAAGCGCCTTGAGAGTGCGCTTGCGGCCGTGCAGGAGAAAAACGGACTCCGTCCCGTCTCCTCCTCGGTCCGCCCCTACCGTGCCGAGCCGACCGCGCCGACGGCATCGGTCGCGCCGATCCTGCCGCCGATCGATGTGGCGAGCAGTGCCGAGCTTTCGCGCGTTGGCAATGCGCTTGAAAGACGGATCGGAGGGCTTGAGGCGGCAACGCGCGAGAAGGAGATCTCCTACGCGCATATCTCCGCGCTCCAGGCGCGCCTCGCGGACGCCGAGAAAAAGGCGCTTGAGGCACGCATCAATGCCGCCGAGATGTCTGCCGTTGATGCGAGAAATTACGCCTTGGACAAGGCAGAGCTGACGGCAAGGCTTTCTGCTACGCAGGTGGAGCTTGCTCGTCTGCGCGGACTTCTCGGTGCGCCCTCTGGCGACGAGAGGGTGACCGTAAACGGAGTTCCCATCACGACCGGGCGCGAGGAGATCCCGCATCTGCAAAAGGATGCCGACAAGCTTCGCCGTAAGGGGAAGTTTGCACGCGCCGAGGAGATCTACCGCAAGATCCTTACGCTTGATCCGACCTGTCCCGAGGCGTATCTCGGGTGCCTGCTCTGTGAGCTGCGCCTCACTCGCACGAAAATGCTTGAGGGGCACGACGTTTCCTTCTCGGACCGCGAGAACTTTGCGCTTGCCGTGCGCTTTTCGACTCCCGAGGAGGCGGCGCGCCTGACGCGCTATGCCGAAAAGACCGAGCGCCGCGTATCGATCGCCGAGAAAAAGCGAGAGAAAAGCAAGCGCGAGACCGAGCGCCGCGCCATCTCCGAGCGGATCTCCGAGAAGGAGGCGATCGTGATCTCCGAGGCGGGTCGCCGCATGGAGGCAAACCTTCTTGCAGGGGTCAAGATCTCGCAAAGGGAAGAGGACGCTCGCGTTGACGAGATCCGTCACCTCGTCTCAAAGGGGAAGTATGCGAAGGCGCAGCTCCTGCTTGAGGATCTGATCTTGCTTTCGCCTGATCTTGCCGATGCGTATCTGCTTCGTCTGATGTGCTCGGTTCCCTGCCGCAGAGAAAGGGGACTTGGCAAGGCAAGATTTGACCTCTGTGCGAGCCCCGATTACATTCTCGCAAGGCGCTTCGGCTCGAAACGGACCAGACGCATGCTTGCGAAATACGCGAAGAAGAGCCGCGCAGAGCTGCCAAACGACGCGTTTTGGAATAAGGAAAAGCTCAAAAAGCTGGATGCGATGGACAAACGGGACGAAAAGAACCGCCGAAGCGAGTTTTTCCGCGAGAGCGGCGATCTTGCAGAGGCCCGGCGCGCCGATATGGACGTGATCTCGGCAAGACGCGCAACCGCTCGCTCGCGGGTGCTTCCCGTTTCGCGCGACAAGAAGCTGCTTGCCCGTGCAAATCGGGCGCTCAGGCGCAAAAATTGGGCGAAGGCAAGCCGTCTCTTCGACGAGGCGATCCAAAAGGATCCCGCCTGCCAGGAGGCGTATCTCGGCAAGCTGCTTGCCTCGATCCCCGTAAGGCGCCTGCGTGAGCTGCAGAATTCTCCCGTGTCCTTTAGGGCCAACCGCTACTATATCGTGCTCCAGCACATCGGCTCTCCTGCTCTGCGGGAGAAGCTTCAGACGATCTCGGAGAGGGTCGACGTCCGTCTTAACCGTGGGGAAACCGAGTACGGCAAGCTTTCCGAGAGCCGCGTGATGCACCGCCGTCTTCTTCTCACCGAGCGCCGTCTGCGCGATGCCGAGGCTCGGAATAGACGGCTTGAGAAGGAGGCTGAGCACCTTCGCGCCAAAAAAGGCGCGGGAGCCGTCCGCGACAGTCTTCTTTACAGCGAGGGGTCGCAGGACTCCTTGGAGAAGGGGAGATTCTTCTCGGGCTTTGCAGTCCTTAGCATTCTTGCAGGGGTTCTCCTTCTGAGTGCCTTCTCGGTCGGAGTTGCCGTCCTGTTTGCAAAATTCGGCGGAGATCTCTCTGCCTTCCTTTCCGCCCTCGGGCTTTGAGGGCGACTCCCGTATCTGTGACGCTCCCACTCACGTTGCGCTACTTGCGTGCGGGAGCGTCACTTTTCTCGGGAAAATTCAACCGATAGGATGAAACCGTATGCACGAACCGATCTGTCAGGCGGCGCTTCCGAGCGTCGGCGCCCTCTCCTATCTCGGGGATGCGGTGCATAGCCTTTATGTGCGGCGAATGCTCGTCGCAAGAGGCATCTCGCGCGCCGAGGATCTCAACCGCGCCGCGCTCGATTACGTGACCGCCGAGGCGCAGGCAAGGGTCTACCGCGCGCTTTTGCCGATTCTCGCCGAGGACGAGCGGGACGTTGCGCGGCGTGCGGGCAATTCGAGCCATCTGCGCCGTCCGCGGCACCGAAGCGTTGCCGATTATCGCGCAGCAAGCGCCTTTGAGGCGGTGCTCGGAATGCTCGATTACCTCGGGGATACCGAGAGGCTCGCCGAGCTTTTTGCCGCCGCCGAGCGGGTGCTTTTTCCAAACGACACCGAAGAACTCTGAAAGGACAGGAATACCGAGATGATCCGTAAAATCAAAGGAACGATGGACATCCTCCCCGATAAGACGCCGCTTTTCCGTCATATCGAGAGCGTTATGAGAGGGGAAGCGGCTCGCTACGGCTTTGGCGAGATCCGTACCCCGATGTTTGAAAATACCGAGCTTTTTGAAAGGGGCGTCGGAGACACGACCGACGTCGTACAAAAGGAGATGTATACCTTTGCAGACCGCGACGAGAACCGCCGCATCAGTCTGCGCCCCGAGGGAACCGCTCCCGTCGTGCGCGCCCTGCTTGAGCACGGATGCCAGAGCGACCCCATGCCGCTCAAGTACTACTATATCATCAGCTGCTTCCGCCACGAGGCGCCTCAGGCCGGGAGAAGCCGCGAGTTTTTCCAGTTCGGAACCGAGCTCTTCGGCTCCGAGAGCGCGATCGCGGATGCAACGGTCATCTCGCTTGCCTCGTCGGTCTTTGACCGACTTGGACTTCGGAATATCAAGCTTCATCTGAATTCGATCGGCTGTGCCAAGTGCCGCCCTGCCTACCGCGACGCCCTCAAGGCGCATTTCGGAGAGCATAGCGGTGAGCTTTGCGACACCTGCCATACCCGACTTGAGAAGAACCCCCTGCGTCTTCTCGATTGCAAGAGCCCGATCTGCTCGGCGATCGCGCGCCGTGCGCCGAAGACCCTTGACTACCTCTGCGACGATTGCGCGGCGCATTTTAAGACCTTGACTTCGGCCCTCGACGCGATGGGCATCTCCTACGAGCTTGATCCTGCCATCGTGCGCGGCCTTGACTATTATACCCGTACCGTCTTTGAGTTTATCGCCGAGGGAATCGGTGCGCAGAGCACCGTTTGCGGCGGCGGCCGCTACGACGGGCTCGTCGAGTCGCTCGGCGGTGCGCCGATGTCGGGCATCGGCTTTGGTATGGGCCTCACGCGCGTGATTTTGGCAATGGAGCAGCAGGGGATCGCCGATATCGACGGCGAGAAGCCGAGGATCTATCTTGCCTCGCTCGGTGAGAGAGCGCAGATCAAGGCAGCCGAGATCACCGAGCGCCTGCGCCGCGAGGGGATCTTCGCCGAGTGCGACCTTGTCGGCAGAAGCCTCAAGGCGCAGATGAAGTACGCCAACAAGCTTGGCGCCGATTACGTTCTGATGCTCGGCGATAACGAGATCGACTCGGGCCGTGCAATTTTGCGCGATATGAAGAACGCGGCCCAGAGCGAGGTGGAGCTCCTTGGCTTCACCCTCCCCGAAAATGCCTGACCGCGCGGCGTTTCTGCCCGTGTCTGCCGCCGATATGGCGGCGCTCGGGTGGGATCGCCCCGATTTTGTTTACGTGACGGGTGATGCATACGTCGATCACCCGTCCTTTGGCGTTTCGATCATCTCAAGGGTGCTTTCGGCGGCGGGCTATCGCGTGGCGATCCTTGCCCAGCCCGACTTTCGCAGCTGCCTTGATTTCAGGCGCTTTGGCAGACCCCGCCTTGGCTTTCTCGTGACGGCGGGCAACATTGATTCGATGGTTGCCCATTATACCGTATCGAAGAAAAAGCGGAGCTACGATTACTATTCGCCGGGCGGAAAGGTCGGACGGCGCCCCGATCGTGCCGTCATCGTTTATTCGAACCGTATCCGCGAGGCGTACGGTGACGTGCCGATCATCCTCGGCGGACTTGAGGCGTCGCTTCGCCGTTTCGCCCATTATGATTATTGGGAGGACCGAATGCGTCGGAGCGTGCTCGTTGACAGCCGCGCCGATCTTCTGACCTACGGAATGGGCGAGAGGATCCTTCTTCGGGTCGCCGAGCTTCTCGACCGAGGCGTGCCGATCAAAAAGATCCGCGACGTCAGAGGGACCGTCTGGCTTGGCTTGCGTGGGGATGCCGTGCATTTCGAGCTTGCCGAGGGACGGGATTTCGACGATCTCAAATCCTCCCCCCGCGCCTATGCAGAGTCGTTTGCTCTGCAATACCGAGAGACCGATTCGGTTCGCGGACGCGCCGTGACCGAGTATTACGGCGAGCGGATGCTCGTGCAGAATCCGCCGATGCCGCCGCTCGAAAGAGAAGAGCTTGACCGCGTGTACGCCTTGCCCTACGCGCGTACCTATCATCCCGATTACGAGAGCGAGGGCGGCGTTCCCGCCATCAGCGAGGTGCGCTTTTCGATCACGCATAACCGCGGGTGCTTCGGCGCCTGCAACTTCTGCGCTCTTGCCTTCCATCAGGGGCGCGAGGTGCGCTCAAGGAGCGTTGAGAGCGTTCTTGCCGAGGCAAGGCTCATTACCGAGCTTCCCGACTTCAAGGGCTATATCCACGACGTCGGCGGTCCGACCGCCAACTTCCGCGAGCCGTCCTGCACCCATCAGCTGACGCACGGGGTCTGCGCTGAGCGCAAGTGCCTTGCGCCAAAGCCCTGCAAGAATCTTCGGGTCGATCACAGGGAGTACGCCGAGATGCTTCGGGAGATCGAGCGGCTTCCGCGCGTCAAGCGCGTGTTCGTTCGCTCGGGCATCCGCTTTGACTATCTTCTTTGCGATAAGGACGACTTGTTCTTCCGTCAGCTCGTTTCCCGTCACGTGTCGGGTCAGCTCAAGGTTGCCCCCGAGCATTGCACCGACCACGCCCTTTCGATGATGGGCAAGCCCCCGATCGCGGTCTACGAGGCGTTTCGGGAGAAATATTTCGGGCTTTGCCGCGAGGCGGGGCTCGATCAGTATCTCGTGCCGTATCTTATGTCAAGCCATCCCGGCACGACCCTGCTTGATGCCGTCAAAATGGCGCTCTGGCTGAAGGAATGGAACTACTCGCCCGAGCAGGTGCAGGATTTCTATCCCACGCCCGGCACCATCTCGACCGTCATGTATGCGACCGGCATTCATCCCCTGACGGGACGAGAGGTCTACGTTTGCCGCGATTACCGCGAGAAGCTCATGCAAAGGGCTCTGCTTCAGAGCGGAAAGCCCGAAAACGCACCGCTCGTGCGCGAGGCGCTTCGCCGCGTCGGGCGTACTGATCTCATCGGCTTTGACAAGGGCTGTCTCGTCCGCCCCGAGAGGACGGATGGGCGGCAGAGCACCCCGAAGGGCAGGAGTCGCTTTGGCGGAGAGGATAAGCGTTTTTCGTCTTCTTCCCGTCAAAAGGGGCGAAAACCGTCCCCTAAGCGCTCCCGAAAATCGTAAATTTTACACCGACCCAACCGCGAATTCTCAAAAGTCAAAAATGGATAAAAATTCCAATTTAGAATTTTGTTGTATTCTGTCGAAACGCCGTTTGTGCGTTTTGCACAAGAAGGGTGCTCGAGAGGTTGTGAACCTGCCGACTTGTGGAAACTGTGGATAACTCGGGTGCATTTTTTTACCAGATGCGGAATCATGCGCTTTCAGAGGCTTTCCGAGCGTCTGTTTTTCACATTTTCCACTTTTTACTCGGTGGATAACTTTTCTTGGTCAAAAAAACCATTTTCTGCGTTTTGCCATCTTGACGAAGGGTGTCGAGGTCTCTGGGACTCGCC
>JAFYMH010000009.1 GCA_017556685.1 Clostridia bacterium
CGGCGAGACCTATACGGTCCTTCCCGCCGCCTTCGGTATGCTCAGCCAAGGCATCCTCAACGTCTCGAAGGTCAAGACCGGTACCGTCACCATGAGCCGCCTCGTCTACAAGGACGGCACCTACACGATGCAGGTCATCCTCGGCGACGGCAAGTCTCCCCCGAAGTGGGAGGAGTGCGGCTGGGATCAGCCCGCGCCTCAGCTCTCGGCGCTTGAGATCGAGATCGGGGACGTCGAGACCTTTGCCGACAACGTTGCTTGCCAGCACTACATCATCACCTACGGTGACAACCGCCGTGCGATCCGCGATCTCACCTCGATCCTCGGCATCAAGTATGACGAGGTCGTCAAGAACTAAAGGATAATAAAATGATCTACATTCTCGATACGGCGGATCTTCGTGCGATCCGTCATTGCAACGAATTCTACCCCCTCGGCGGCGTGACCACCAACCCCTCGATCATCGCAAAGGAAAAGCGCGACTTCTGGCCGCTGCTCACCGAGATCAGAAGCATCATCGGTCCCGATAAGATGCTCCACGTGCAAACGGTTGCCACCAAAGCGGAGGATATGGTCGCCGAGGCAAAGCTGCTCGCGGAGCGTCTTGGCGGCGAGTTCTACGTCAAGATCCCGATCGGCGAAGAGGGTCTGCGTGCCACCATGATGCTCAAAAAGGAGGGGATCGGGGTCACGATGACCGCCATCTTCACCCCCGCGCAGGCGCTGATGGCAGCGATGGCGGGCGCATCCTTCGTTGCGCCCTACCTCAACCGTCTTGACAACATTCTCGGAGACGGCTGTGCCGTTGTTGCCGAGATCGTCAGCCAGCTTGAAAAGCACAAATCGGACTGCAAGGTCCTTGCCGCAAGCTTCAAGACCGCCGAGCAGGCGCACAAGTGCGCCTCGTACGGATGCCACAGCGTGACCGTTACCGAGGGCGTGCTGAAGGCTCTGATCTCGCATCCCATGACCGATGCCGCCATCGCGGGCTTTGAGCGCGATTGGATAGGACTCTACGGAGACAAAACCATTTCCGATTTCTGAAAAGGAGAGAACACATGAGCTCCATCAAGATCGGCTGGAGCGAGGTCAGCATCGTCCCCGAGGGACGGCGCGTCGACCTCTCCGGTCAGTTTTACGAAAGGATCTCGGGGGAGGTCGAGACCCCGATCGCGGTAACCGCTCTCGCGCTTGAATGTGGCGACGGGCAGGCGGTGCTCGTGACGGCGGATCTCGTCCATACGAGCAATAGCCTGCTTTCCGACGTCCGTCGGGCGTTGCCGCCGACCGAGGGGCTCGATCCGAGCCGCATCATCCTCAGCGCGATCCATACCCACACGTCGATGGCGTATGCCGAGCCCGAGGACAGCTTTGACGCCGGTCTGCACGCCCTCAACCAATACAAGCCCGCCGATATCGGCTACGTGCCGACGGCGCACGACACGTCCCCCGACATCCTGCGCGGAGAGGAAGCAAGAGCCTTTCTGGTGGAGCGGATCGTGCGTGCCGTGACCGAGGCGTGGGAGAGCCGCACCGAGGGCTCCTTTGCCTTTGGATTTGGTCGCGCCGCCGTCGGTATGTGCCGCCGCGTCTGCTATGACGACGGCTCGGCAAAGATGTGGGGCAACACGAGCCATCCCAACTTCACAGAGCTTGAGTCGGGCAACGATTCGGGCATCGAGCTGATGTTCACCTATGACAAAAACGAGAGGCTCACCGGCGTTGTCGCCAACGTCGCCTGCCCCGCGCAGGTGCTTGAACATCAGTCCTTCATCTCCTCCGACTATATGGGAAAGGTCAAGGGCCTGATCCGCGAGAGATATGGAGATGACGTACAGCTTCTCGGCCTCGTTTCGCCCGCAGGCGATATGTGCCCGCGCGACATGATCCGCTGGGTCGACGCCCCGGTCTGCAAGAACGATCCCAACATCCACCGCGACACCGTCATCCCCCGCCGCGCCGATCCCGCCATGTTCGAGATCAAGGGCTGCGAGAAGGTGGCAAAGCGTATTGCAAACGAGATCTTCTGGGCGCTTGAGGAGGTCTGTGAGAAGGTCAGCGACACGACCCTCGTCCACAACGCCCTGACGGTCGATATGCCGCTTCGCCGCGTTTCGATCTCGGATTACCTTGAGGCGGAACGCGCCGTCAAGGAGTTCTTTGCCACCTGCACGGGTGACGTCAACTACGAGGACAACGCGCGCATGATGATCCATGCGGGAACGTTGGCACGCTTTGAATCCCAAAAGCGGATCGAGCTCTACCCGATCGAGATGCACGTCCTGCGCATCGCCGACGTTGCTCTTGCAACCAATCCCTACGAGCTGTTCCTCAATTACGGCAACCGGATCCGCGCAAGAAGCCTTGCAAAGCAGACCTTCCTCGTCGAGCTATCCTGCGGCGCCTTCGGCTACCTGCCGACCGAGCGCGCAGAGAAAGGAAGCCACTACTCGGCGTTCGTCGGAAGCGGCAACTCGGGTCACGAGGGCGGCGAGCTGCTCGTTCGCAAGACCGTTTCGGAGATCAATAAGCTCTTTTCTGAGTAACCTTAAGGGTTGCTTCCTTACGGCATAACCGAACGAAAAACAAAGAAAACAGGTGCTACGCGTAAGCGTAGCACCTATCTTTTTCAAGACTCCCTCTGCCGTAGGGACCGGCGTCCGTAGGGACCGAGGTCCTTGACGGTCCGCCCCCACAATGTCCCCCTCTGCCGTAGGGACCGGCGTCCTCGACGGTCCGCTAATCCTCTGCGTACAGCTCATCGTAGTACCAA
>JAFYMH010000128.1 GCA_017556685.1 Clostridia bacterium
AACGAGGATCACGAGCTTCATGCCGACCTTAAAGGCGTACGCCATCGTTCGCATGATGGTCTTGTCGGCGTTCTGGCGATTGCCCGAGCGCTCGATCCTTCTTGCAATGCGGTTGACGATCCTGAAGCTGATAAAAAGCACGGCAAAGGCAACGAGCAGTCTCACGCCCGCCGTCGTTGCCCACGCAGTGAGCGAGTCAAGTATTGCCTGCCAATCCATATTCGGCTCTCCTTCACCGGTTCTCTCGAATCTACTTGAATATATGATAGCATAAAGAGAGGGAGAAAGCAAGTCCCGCTACGAAAAAACTCGGTACAAGCCCTTGCATTCCTCTCGCTTTTGATGTATGATGTAGACAGTAAAAACGAAAGCGAGAAGAGAGCCTTGACGTACGAGATCAAAGAACACATTCTGAGGGAATACCCATACAAAACCGAGCTGCACGCGCATACCTACCCGATCAGCCCCTGCAGCGAGTTTTCCCCCGAGGCCCTGATCGAGACCTACCTGAAAACCGGAGTTCAAGCGATCGCCCTGACAAACCATTTCACCCACGCACACCTTGCGAAAAGCGAGCCAAAGGAGTTTGCCAAGGCGTATATCGGGGCGTTTTACGACTTTCGGGATGCCGCCGCGGCAAGGGGGATCCGAGCCATTTTCGGCGCCGAGATCCGCTTTGCCGAAAACAGCAACGACTATCTCCTTTACGGCATTGACGAAAAGGACATTCTGCCACTCTGCGCGTATCTCCCCCTCGGGCTCGAGCGCTTTCGCCGCGAGTTCTACCGAGAGGGGATGCTTCTGATCCAGGCACATCCGTGTCGCGACGGCATGACCGACATGCCCCTCTCGCTCCTTGACGGCATCGAGGCCTTCAACCTCCATCCCGGGCACAATTCGCGCATAGCCATCGCCGCACGGCGGGCAAGCGAGGGGGGACTGCTCGTTACGGGGGGCACCGATTTCCACCACCCCGGGCACGAGGGGTGTTGCCTGATGCGAAGCCGAGAGCTTCCGACCGACTCGCACGAGCTTTCGGCACTTCTCCGCTCGCGCGACTTTGCCCTTGAGGTCTCGGGCTCGGTTATTTTGCCATAGTCCTACAGATAGAAAAGCGGCTTCCTCGTCTTGAGGAAGCCGCTTTTCGGTTAGAGAGAGTAGAGCTTATAGAGCTCTGCGTAGAGTCCGTTTTTTGCGAGAAGCTCGTCGTGGCTTCCCGACTCGGCGATGCCGTCCTCGGTCAGAACGAGGATGCGGTCTGCCGAGCGGACGGTGGTGAGCCGATGCGCGATCGTGAAGGTGGTGCGCCCCTTCGCCAGCCTCTCAAGGCTTCTCTGCACGAGCCGCTCGCTTTCGTTGTCGAGCGCCGAGGTTGCCTCGTCGAGAATCAGGATCGGGGGGTTTTTGAGGAACACGCGCGCGATCGAAAGCCTCTGCTTCTGTCCGCCCGAGAGCTTGACGCCGCGCTCGCCGACGTAGGTATCGTATCCGTCGGGGAGCGCGAGGATGAATTCCTCTGCGCCCGCCGCTCTCGCCGCCTCTGCGATCTCGGCATCGGTCGCGTCCTTCTTTCCGTAGGCAATGTTCTCACGCACCGTCCCCGAGAAGAGGTACACGTCCTGGGCAACGACGCCGATCTGCTCGCGAAGCGAGCGCATGGTCACACGACGGATATCGGTCCCATCGATCAGAATGCTTCCCTCGCTCGCCTCGTAAAAGCGCGGGATCAGGGAGCAAAGGGTGGTCTTTCCGCCGCCCGACGGGCCGACGAGGGCGATGCTCTCCCCCGCCCTGACCGAGAGGTCAAGATGCGTCAGGACCGGACGCGTGTCGCTCTCGTAGGAGAAGCTCACCCCCCGAAGCTCGACCGCGCCCTTAACGTCCCCGAGCTCTATGGCGTCGGGTGCGTCCTTGATCTTGGGCTCGATGTCCATGATCTCCGAAAAGCGCTCGATGCCGGTCATGCCGCGCTGAAACTGCTCGGCGTACTCGACGATGCGGCGCACCGAGCCGAGCAGAGTCGAAACGAAGAGGATGAAGGCGACGTAATCCCCTGCCGTGATCTCCCCACGCATCAGCAGGGAGGCGCCGAGAACGACGACCAGAATGTACATCACGCCGTCAAAGAGGCGTGTAGAGGATGTAAAGCCCGCCATGATATGATAGACCTTCGTCTTGATGGCAAGGAAGCGTCGGTTCCCCGCACCGAACTTTTCCTCCTCGCGCGCCTCGTTTGCAAACGAGCGCACGACGCGGATGCCAAGCAGACTGTCCTCGACCTGCGAGTTCAGCTCGCCGACCTGCACGCGCGAGGCGGCAAAGCCCCTTTTCATGCGGCGGTTGAAGAAAAAGAGGACGAAAATGATCGGCGGGATCGCCGCAAAGACGATCAGCGTCAGGCTCGGGCTCATCGAATAGAGCAGGATAAAGGAGCCGACGATCTTGATGGCGGCAATGAAGAACTCCTCGGGACAGTGGTGCGAGAACTCGGTCACGTCAAAGAGATCGCTCGTCATGCGGGACATGAGCGTTCCGATCTTGGTGTTGTCGTAATAGGAGAAGGAGAGCCTTTGCAGATGCGAGAAGAGATCGCGGCGCATATCGGTCTCCATTTTCGCCCCCATGATATGCCCGACCGACGCCATCAGATAGTTGGCGGCGGTGTCGATCACGCGAAGCACGAGATAGATGACCGCACAACGCAAAATAAGCGCGCGCGTCAGTGCCATCGGCTCGGCGGTTGCCGCCCCCGTGATCTCCCGAACGAGCATCGGGAGCACAAGCTCGCACGCCGTCGTCAGAGCAGCACAGAGGAGGTCAAGGAGCATGATCGCGCGATAGGGTCTGTAGTACGGCAAAAAGCGTCGGAAAAGACGCCCCGCCGATTTCTTATTTCGTTGCATACCGTCTCCGTTCGTCATATTTCTATTAATTTCTATTATTTGTATTATAGCACGGAGGGAGGCATATTCGCAAGGTCGTTTTCAAAAAATTCAAGGCAGATCACGCGGCTCGCGCAAAAAAGGAGCCTTCGCCGAAGAGAAAAATAGATCAGCGGTGAGATCTCGCAGTACCCATCCTTGCAAAAGCAGGCCCCGCAGAGCGATCCCCTGCCCGTACCGACAAGGAGTACGTGGTATCCGTCCCGGCGTAGGCGCGCTGAAAGCCCCTTGGCGCGCGCCGAGCGAAGCAAAACGAGGGGCTTTCCCCGAATCCTCGGCAAAAGAGAGGCGCAAATTCGGGCGCGGGCACGCAAAATCGACGGTAAAAGCACCAAAAGCAGAAGAATAACGCTCGGCACAAGCAAAAGCAAGGCGAGCGAAAGCAAAAGAAAGAGCACCCCCGACTCTATCAGAAGAACGAGCCACACGAAAAGGCGCAGGATGCGTCTGAGCCAAAGGGTCGGACGAAGGGCTCTCCACACGCGGCGGTAAATACGCAAAAAGCCGTCCCCAAGCAAAAGCGAAGTAAGATACGAGACGTACCCCCGATGCTCAAAAAAGCTCTTCTCTCTCTTTTTCACGCAAAGCCTCCCTTCTGCCTACCAAAAGTATGGCTTTGCAACCGAAATTCATACGAAGGGGGCTGTCTCAGCTTCGCGCTTGAGACAGCCCCTGATTACAAAATATCGAGCTCGAGCGGATCATCCAGCTCATGCGGCACGGGACGGCCGTTCTTTTTTCTCTGCTTGACGCACTCGGTCAGAAGATACTCAATCTTACCGTTGAGCGAGCGGAAGTCGTCCTCCGCCCATGCCGCGATCGCGGCGTAGAGCTTTTCCGAAACTCGAAGCGGAATCTGCTTTTTCTCTGCTGCCATATCAGTAGAGCGAACCCGAGTTTACGATCGGCTGGGCGTCCTTATTTCCGCAAAGCACGACGAGAAGGTTCGAGACCATCGCCGCCTTGCGCTCCTCGTCAAGCGTGACCATCTGATTTTCGGAGAGCCGCTCGAGCGCCATCTCGACCATACCGACAGCGCCGTCAACGATCATGCGCCGTGCATCGATAATCGCGCTTGCCTGCTGGCGCTGGAGCATGACCGCCGCGATCTCGGTGGCATAGGACAGGTTGGTGATCCGTGCCTCAATAACCTCGATGCCCGCCTCGGCAACGCGGCTCTGGATCTCCTCTTTAATGCGAGCGGCAACGATCTCGCTCGAGCCGCGCAGGCTTCCGTCGTCGGGGTTGCCGTCACCGGTCGTATCGATCCCGGGGGCGACGTCGTAGGGATAAAGGCGCACGATGTTGCGAAGCGAGGCGTCGCATTGCAGCGACAAAAATTCCTTGTAATTATTGACGGCAAAGACCGCACGCGCGGTATCGACGATCCGCCAGGTCACGGCGATGCCGATCTCAACGGGATTGCCAAGACAATCGTTGATCTTCTGCTTGTTGTTCGAAAGCGTCATCACCTTCAGCGAAATACGCTTATCGACCGTTTGCACCGCTGTGCTTCCCTTCTTCATCGCGGGCGCCTCAAGGGTCGTGACGTCTCCGCTTTGATTTAGCTTGGTTCGTGCGGCGGGATTGACCGCAACACAGAAGGGATTGACGGCGTAAAAGCCATCGCCCGACAGCGTTCCGTAATACTTGCCGAACAGCGTCAGAACCAGCGCCTCCTGCGGACGGAGCACCTTCAGCCCGAGATACGGCACCCAGCCGATGCAAAGCCAGACGATAGCGACTGCGATGCAGGGATAGGCGTATGCCGCGCCACTCTCCTCACCGATCGCGCCGACAACGAGAATCGCGCAGGCTGCAAGCATAAGGAGCGAGGTCAAAACGAGCACCAACATGCCGTGCTTCTTGTTTTTCAAAATCTTTTCGGTCATGATACGATTCCTCCATTCGTTTTTGACATTTTTATGATATCATTTTGATATCACTTTGTCAAGCGATTTTTCAAAAATTTTTTCGGTGGCGATCGCTCGCATGGCTCTTGCCTTTCGGGTGAATTTGTGGTATAATAACAAATTGAACAGAAATTCGGATACAGGACCACCGCAGAGGCGAGTCGCATCGGCGGAGAAAGGAAGGATTACATGAGCAAGCCGACCGTTGCCATCGTCGGACGCCCGAACGTCGGAAAAAGCACGCTCTTCAATCTTCTGATCGGGGAGAGACGCTCGATCGTTGAGGACACGCCCGGGGTCACGCGCGACCGCATCTACGGAGAGGTGGAATGGCGAAACCGCCGCTTTCTTCTCGTGGATACGGGAGGAATCGAGCCGAAGAGCGACGATATTATCCTAAAGCAGATGCGCCGTCAGGCAGAGGTGGCGCTTGAGTCTGCCGACGTCATCATCTTCCTTGTTGACGCCAAGGCGGGCCTTGTCGCAGATGATCGCGAGATCGCCTCGATGCTCAAAAAGAGCCGAAAGCCGGTCGTCATTGCCGTCAATAAGGCGGATAAGATCGGAGAGCCGCCCGCTGAGCTTTATGAGTTTTACGAGCTTGGCTTCGACACCGACCCGATCGCCGTCTCCTCGCTTCACCGCCTCGGTGCGGGCGACCTGCTCGACGCGGTGTACGAGTATTTTCCAAGTGAGGACGAAGAGTCCTTTGAGGACGGGCGCATCAACGTTGCCGTCATCGGAAAGCCGAACGCCGGAAAGTCCTCGATCGTCAACCGCATGGTAGGCGAGGAGCGCTCGATCGTCTCGGATATTCCCGGAACGACCCGCGACGCCGTCGATACCCTGCTTACGACCGACGAGGGGGTCTTTAACCTGATCGATACGGCGGGTATTCGCCGCAAGAGCAAGATCGAGGACAGGATCGAGCATTACTCGGTCCTTCGCGCCAAGACCGCGGTCGACCGCGCCGACGTTTGTCTTATTATGATCGACGCTGGCGAGGGCATCACCGAGCAGGACGAGAAGATCGCGGGCATCGCGCATGAGGCGGGAAAGGCGTCGATCATCGTCGTCAACAAGTGGGATTCGATCGAAAAAGATACACATTCGGTCAAGGCCTTCACCGACAGGATCCGCATCGCGCTCGCCTATATGCCCTACGCGCCGATCGCCTTCGTTTCGGCAAAGACGGGACAGAGGGTCACGGGGCTTTTCGAGAAGATCAATCACGTCTACGAGCGCGCCAATTTCCGCGTGACGACCGGAATGCTCAACGATCTGCTCTCGGATGCGATGACGCGCCATCAGCCGCCCTCGGACAAGGGCAAGCGCCTTCGCATCTACTACGCGACGCAGACCTCGGTCGCGCCCCCGACCTTTACCTTCTTCTGCAACGACGCAGAGCTTTTCCACTTCTCCTATCAGAGATACCTTGAGAACTGTCTGCGCGAGACCTTTGATTTTGAGGGAACGCCGATCCGCATCGTTGTGCGCGAGCGGGGAGACGATCCGAAGTAATTTTTCTTTCACCCCCGAAAGGAGGAAAACCGATGTTTGTTGATCACGTTGTGATCTCGGTCAAGGCGGGCGACGGCGGAAACGGCGCTATCACCTTCCACCGAGAGAAGTACGTTCCGGCGGGAGGACCCGACGGAGGGGACGGCGGCCGCGGCGGAAGCATCATCTTCCGCGTGGACGAGGGCTCAAATACCCTTCTTGCCTTCCGCTACAAGAGAAAATTCACAGCCGAGCGAGGTGCCGACGGGCTCGGCGGAAAGATGCACGGAAAATCGGGCGAGGACGTCGTTATCACGGTACCGCCCGGGACCCTTTTGCGCGACCCCAAAACGGGACGGATCCTTTTCGATATGTCGCGCGACCGCGAGTTCGTTGCCTGCAAGGGCGGACGCGGAGGCTGGGGAAACCGTCATTTTGCAACCCCGACGCGGCAGATCCCCCGCTTTGCAAAAAGCGGAACCAAGGGCGAGGAGCGCGAGATCCTGCTCGAGCTGAAGATGCTCGCAGACGTCGGACTCGTCGGCTTCCCGAACGTCGGAAAATCGACCCTGCTCTCGCGCGTTTCGAAGGCAAGGCCGAAGATCGCCGATTACCATTTCACCACGCTTTCGCCCAACCTCGGCGTCGTTTCCGAGGGAGGCGACCGAGGCTTTGTGATGGCGGATATCCCGGGACTGATCGAGGGCGCCTCCGAGGGACTCGGGCTTGGGCACGATTTCCTGCGCCACATCGACCG
>JAFYMH010000129.1 GCA_017556685.1 Clostridia bacterium
AACGAGATCATCCGAAACCGCCGCAGCTTCCGCTCGGTCAGCGAATCGACCGCCGACCCGAGGGCGGTTCGCATCATGACGATCCACGGCTCAAAGGGGCTTGAATTCCCGGTTTGCTTTCTTTCGGACTGCGGCAGGAGCCTGCGCCCGAAGGAGCTTCGCAACACCTGGCTTTTCGACGGAGAGCTCGGCTTTGCGCTCATGCTCCGCGACCGAACCGGCTTTGCCAGGATCGAAAATCCTATCCGATCGGCCATCGCCGACAGGATCACCCAAAAGTCGGCGGAGGAGGAGCTTCGGCTTCTGTACGTCGCGCTCACCCGAGCGCGGGAGAGGCTTTACGTCACGGGATGCGTTCCCGCCACGCAAAGCTTTGAAAACTTCCTCTCAAAATGCCGTCTGAACCGCAGATGCCTGACCGAATCCACGGTCCGCGACGCCGCCTCCTATCTCGAATGGATCCTTTCCGCCCTCGGAGAGGACGGAGGGGGTGTTGCAAATATTCTTATTGATCCTCCCGTTTCTTCCGAAATTGAGAAGGAGGCATCGCGTCAAAAGGCAGAGGAGGTCAAGGAGGATCCGGCGCTCACGACGCTCTTGCGCGAGCGATTTTCCTTCGCTTATCCCCACGCGTATCTGTCAAAGCTACCCGGAAAGCTCTCGGTCTCGCGCCTCTCGCCCTCGATTCTTGACGGCAGCGACGATACGGCAGCGAGCCTTTCGGAGAGCGAATCCTCCGAAAACGGATCAAAACCCCCTCGTCTTCCGCTCCTGTACGGAGGGGAGGACCCCTCGATCGGCGCCAAACGAGGGGTTGCAACCCACGAGTTTCTTCAGTTCTGCGATCTGAAGGCGCTGGAGAACGAGGGCGTCTCGAGTGAGCTTCAGCGGCTCGTTCGCGAGAAATTTCTCACCCCCGAAAAGGCGGAGCTTGTCCGCGAGGGCGAGCTTGCTCGCTTTGCTAAGTCACCACTACTCAAAATGATGCTGTCGGCAAAGCGGCTTTACCGCGAGCTTCGCTTCAACCTGATGCTTCCCGCCGATCGCTTTACCGAGGATCCCGCGCTTCGCGCCTCGGTTGAGGGTCACAGCATTCTCGTGCAGGGCGTAATCGACTGCCTCTTTGAGAGCCCGTCGGGCGAGCTGATCCTTTTGGATTACAAGACCGACCGCCTTGACAGGGCCGATCCCGATAGAGCGCGCCGCACCCTTCTTTTGCGCCACAGGGAGCAGCTTCTCTACTACGCACAGGCGGTAAAGCAAATGCTGGGACGCGCCCCCGACCGGATCCTTCTCTTTTCGCTCTGCCTTTCGGAGCCGGTCGAGCTCCCTCTCTCCCTCCCTGACGGTCAGTGAAGAACGTGGCTTTTCGGGCTTTCTCCCTTGACAAAATTCTATCTTCTATGTATAATATTATATTGCATATAACCTTCCGCCGCGCGCGACGGATTCTGAAAGGAACGGTATCGATCCGATGAAATGGACTTCTCTTAACGATCTCAGAGAAAAATATCTCGCCTTCTTTGAAAGCAAGGGACATCTTCGTCTGCCGAGCTTCCCGCTCGTGCCGATCCGAGATAAATCGCTTCTGCTGATCAACTCGGGCATGGCTCCGATGAAAAAATACTTTACGGGCGAGGAGGTCCCTCCGCGCACGCGCGTTACCACCTGCCAAAAGTGCATCCGCACCCCCGATCTTGAAAGGGTCGGACATACGGCGCGGCACGGCACCTTCTTTGAGATGCTCGGAAACTTCTCCTTCGGAGATTACTTCAAGAACGAGGCGATCCCGTGGGCGTGGGAGTTTCTGACCTCCCCCGATTGGCTGAACATTCCGAAGGAGCTTCTCTGGCCCTCGATCTACGAGAAGGACGAGGAGGCGTTCGTGCTTTGGAATCAGGTCATCGGCGTTCCGAAGGAGCAGATCACGCGTCTTGGAAAGGCCGACAACTTCTGGGAGCACGGCTCGGGTCCCTGCGGCCCCTGCTCGGAGATCTATTTCGACCGCGGCACCAAGTACGGCTGCGGCAAGCCCGATTGCCGTCCCGGCTGCGATTGCGACCGCTATATGGAGATCTGGAACAACGTCTTCTCC
>JAFYMH010000130.1 GCA_017556685.1 Clostridia bacterium
GCAATATCCGCATATTACCGCAAATTTTCGCCTTGCATCCACCTGCTGTTTGCTCTCTCTAAACTGCTTTGCACCTCACGGCGAAGCCGTTGTCGATGGATTTGGGTGGCGCGAGGCGCAGACACGTTGCGACTTGTCAAGCCGAGTGGCGCACAAAGAGGCGGGAACGGCTCGCCGTGAGGCTTGTCGTTTTGGGTCTGCTTAGACTCTAATACACCTTCGGGTCGCAAACGACGCTTCTCGCCTAAATCTGATGCGCCCCACAAAAAGAGGCTGTCTCAAATTCAAATTTGAGACAGCCTCTATATTCGTCTAAAAAGCTTATGCGATGCTATTGAACTTCACCGTCAGAGCGCTCTTTTTGCGAGCTGCGGTGTTCTTATGCAGAATTCCGTGCGAAACAGCCTGGTCAACCTTCTTTACAGCAAGACGGTATGCAGCGGATGCCTCCTCCTTATTCCCCGATGCAACGGCATCGTTGAACTTCTTGATCTCGGTCTTGAGCTTGGATTTCAGCATCTTGTTGCGAAGCGCCTTCGCCTGGTTGACAAGCACACGCTTCTTCGCGGACTTGATATTCGGCATTGTTTTACCTCCAAAAATTTTCAAAACATGAGTCAAAGACCTTGCCTTGAGCCGCATCGCCTGAGAGGGAGCAAGCGGTCGCCGCGCCGTGCTTTAGACTTCATTATTTTCCACTTTGGTATTTTAGCACATCTTTTCGTAAAATGCAATAGATTTTTGAAAAAAGAGAAAAATATTTTCTTGATTCTCTCTTTTTATGAAAAAAGCGCTTGACAGAGCGAAGGGATTGTGCTATACTTGTAAAGCAATTTGGTTTACAGCGGGTGTGCAAGCCGCTCACCCTGCCTTGAGGTCGTCATGTTTGCAAAGAATATGGCGGTCGGCTACCTGCTTGATTTTTACGGCGGGATGCTGACCGAACGCGCCCGCTCGATCATGGAGCAGTATTATCGGGACGATCTTTCGCTCGGAGAGATCGCCGAAAATCTCGGCATCTCGCGCCAGGGCGTGCGTCACGTGATCAAGCACGCCGAGGAGCAGCTTCTCTCGTGCGAGAGAACGCTCGGTCTCTCGGCGCAGTTTCGATCGGTGCTCGACTCTGCCGAGCGGATCCGAGATCTCGCCTCCTCGCTTAACGAGCTTGGAGAAGAGGGCGCCTCGCTCGCCGCAAGGATCGACGCGGAGGTCGAGAGGATCCTTGGGCTCTTATCCTGATTTAGGAGGTTCAGATGCTCGAAAATCTTACCGAAAAGCTTGCCAACGCCTTCAAGCGCTTCCGTAATAAAGGAAAGCTTACCGAGGCCGACGTCAAGGAGGGCATGCGCGAGGTCAAGCTCGCTCTGCTCGAGGCCGACGTCAACTTTAAGGTTGTCAAGGAATTTATCAAAAACGTGACCGAGCGAGCCGTCGGATCGACGGTGCTCGAGAGCCTGCTCCCCGCGCAGCAGATCGTTAAGATCGTCAACGAGGAGCTGATCCGACTGATGGGAAGCGAATCGGCAAAGATCGAGATCGCGCCGAAGCCCCCGACGGTCATTATGATGGTTGGTCTGCAGGGTGCGGGAAAAACCACGCATTCGGCAAAGATCGCAAAGTACTTCAAATCGAAGGGCAAGCGACCCCTGCTCGTTGCCTGCGACGTCTACCGCCCTGCGGCGATCGATCAGCTGAAGGTCGTCGGCGAGGCAGTCGACCTTCCCGTCTTTACGATGGGAAATCGGGTCAGTCCGATCGAGATCGCCCGTGCCGGCGTTGAGCACGCCAAGCGAAACGGCAACGATATGGTTCTGATCGATACGGCAGGACGGCTTCACGTCGACGAGGAGCTGATGGCCGAGCTTCGGAGCATCCGCGAGGCGGTCTCCCCCACCGAGATCCTTCTCGTGGTCGATGCAATGACCGGTCAGGACGCCGTTAACGTTGCGAAATCCTTTGACGAGCTGCTCGAGCTGAGCGGCGTCGTTCTGACCAAGATGGACGGCGATACGCGCGGAGGCGCGGCGCTTTCTGTCCGCTACGTCACCGGCAAGCCGATCAAGTTCATCGGTACGGGCGAGAAGCTCGATATGCTTGAGCTCTTTCATCCCGACCGCATGGCATCGCGCATTCTCGGCATGGGTGACATCCTTTCCCTCATTGAGAAGGCAGAGGCGGCGTACGACGAGAAAACGGCGGCCGAGATGGAAAGAAAGCTCCGCGAGGCAACCTTTACGCTCGAGGACTTCCTGCTTCAGCTTCGCCAGCTTAAAAAGATGGGCAACCTTGAGCATCTTCTCGGCATGATGCCGGGCATGAAGCCGGGCGCCCTGAAGGATGCGAACATCGACGAGCGGCAGATGGCAAGGACCGAGGCGATCGTCCTTTCGATGACGAAGGACGAGAGAGTCGATCCCTCGATCATCGGCGGCTCAAGAAAGCGGCGAATTGCCAAAGGAAGCGGCACCTCGGTTGAGGACGTCAACCGCCTGCTCAAGCAATTCGATCAGATGAAAAAGATGATGAAGCAGTTTTCGGGTAAGGGCAAACGCGGTATGCGCCTTGCCTTCCCCGGTATGTAAGATAGGATTTTATTAAAAATCAATATAGAAAAAACATTTTTGGAGGAAAGAAAAAATGGTTAAGATCAGACTCAGAAGACAGGGCGCAAAGAAGAACCCTTCCTACCGCGTGATCGTTGCGGACGAGAGATCGCCCCGCGACGGCAGATTCATCGAGGAGCTCGGATACTACAATCCCCTCTCGAACCCCGTTGAGATCAAGATCGACGTCGAGAAGGCGAACGATTGGATCAAGAAGGGCGCTCAGCCCACCGAGACCGTTAAGTCCCTGCTCAGCAAGTGCAACGGCTGAGAATAAGGGAAACGGAAGGAAGCTGACATGGATCTGAAGCAAATTCTCGTCGATATTGCCCGTGCGATCGTCGACACGCCGGATGCCGTCACCGTTGAGATGAACGAGGAGGGCGATAACGTCACCCTCATTCTTCGGGTTGCCGAGGACGATACGGGAATGGTTATCGGGCGCAAAGGCAGAATCGCGAAGGCGATCCGCTCAATCATGAAGGTGGCGGGAAGCTCTTCGGGCAAGAAGGTCACGGTCGAAATCGAATAAGCGACGGAGTCTGTCGCAGGCGCATCGCGCTTGCGACAGACTTTTTTGTAAAGAGACGGGATCGGTCAAAAAAATTTGAAAAAGCACTTGACAATTTTCAAATGAAGTGTTACAATGTGTTCAAATTTGAATATCACAACCAACGACTATGATGAAGACGGTCGGAGCGCAAGGCTTGCAGAGAGTTGCCGGGTGGTGCAAGGCAACGGCGTTTCGCTCGGGTGACCCATCCCTTCTGAGTCGGAGGACCGAACGCGAAAGCAAGTAGACTCCTTCCGTTATGCCGCGTAAAGGCAAAGGGCTTGACTGAGCCCGTAAAGTGACGGATTCTTTCCGTAATTTGAGTGGTACCGCGGGTTAACAGCTCGTCTCAAAGCGTTTGAGACGGGCTTTTGTTTTATTCAAATTCGTATTCTCGAAAAAAGGAGACAACGAAAATGGACTACAGCTTGAAAGAGGTTGCCGGGAGAATCAAGGACCTGCGCGAGGCCAAGGGTTACTCCGCCGAGGAGCTTGCGCGTCTGTGCGGCGTTTCGCCCGAGACCTACCGCGCGCTTGAGGAGGGCGAGACCGACTTCAGCTTTACCTTTATTTATAAGTGTGCCAAGGCGTGCGGCGTTGAGGTCGTCGATCTGCTTGAGGGAACGAGCACGACGCTCACCTCCTTTGCCATCACGCGGCGCGGAGAGGGTCTGAAGATCCTGAAAAAGCAGGGGGTCGAATATAACAACCTTGCGCCGAAATTCAAGGACAAGCTTGCCGAGCCGTTCCTTGTCAAGTTCCCTTATCTGCCCGAGGAGCAGAACGCGCCGATGAAGCTCAACTCCCATAACGGTCAGGAGTTTGACGTCATCGTCAAGGGCTCTCTCAAGGTGCAGGTCGGAGGTCACGTTGATATTCTGAACGAGGGCGACTCGATCTTCTATAACAGCCTGATCCCGCACGGCATGATCGCCGTCAGCGAGGGGGGATGCGAATTCCACGCCGTCGTACTGAATCCCCAGGACGGCACCTATAGCGAGGAATATCCCGAGCTTCCCTTCGTCGAGGCAAAGGCGGCTGAAAAGACTGCCGAGACAACAACGGTTGCCGACGGCTTTGTCAAGTCCTTCTACGATGAGAAGGGCGTTTTCAGCGGCATCGAATTCAAAAACGAGGATCAATTCAACTTCGCCTTCGACTGCGTGGATGCCATTGCGGAAAAGAACCCCGATAAGCTCGCGATGCTCTGGGTCGCAAACGACAAATCGGACAAGCGCTTTAGCTTTGCCGACATGAAGAAGTACTCGGCGAAGACCGCGAACTACTTCGAATCTCTCGGCATCAAAAAGGGCGACAGAGTCATGCTCGTGCTCAAGCGTCATTACCAGTTCTGGTTCTGCATGCTTGCGCTTCATAAGATCGGCGCGATCGCCATCCCCGCAACCAATCAGCTCGTTGAGCACGATTTCTCCTACCGCTACAAGGCGGCAGGCGTTAAGGCGATCGTGTGTACCGCGGACGGCGACGTTTCAAGCGAGGCGGAAAAGGCGGCGCAGGACTTCCCCGGTCTACTGAAGATCATGGTTGGCGGCGAGAAAGCGGGCTGGCACGACTTTAGCGTTGAGATGGAGCGCTTCAGTACCCATTACCACCGCAGTGAGGCAACCCC
>JAFYMH010000131.1 GCA_017556685.1 Clostridia bacterium
ACGATTTTACCCCGGTTCAGCACCCGGCAGACGATCCAAACTCGGATATCGTAACGACCCACTTCCAGTTCTCGTATCTGCACGATACGATCCTGAAGCTCGACGAGCTCGGACACGATATGCCGACCAAATACAAGGTGCTTGAGCGCTATACCAACACGAGCGTCATGGACGTCAAGATGAATGATAAGGCGGTCTATGAGCTCTTTGCAAGCACCAAACCCCTCGGGATCACCCCCGAGGAGAACGGGGGGTGTCAGCTTGGCACCTACGGACTGCCCGAGATGGGCACCCACTTCATCCAGGGCGTTCTGCTCGACGCAAAGCCGAAGAACTTTGCCGATCTGCTTCAGATCTCGGGTCTGACGCACGGAACCGACGTCTGGCTCGGAAACGCGCAGGACCTGATCAAGGAGGGGATCTGCGACATCTCGAAGGTCATCGGAACGCGCGACGGCATCATGCTCGACCTCATCCGCTACGGGCTTGATAACGGCATGGCGTTCAAGATCATGGAGTCGGTCCGAAAGGGAAAGGGGCTTACTCCCGATTGGGAGAACGAGATGACCTCCCACGGCGTGCCCGATTGGTATATCGCGTCCTGCAAGAAGATCAAGTATATGTTCCCGAAGGCGCACGCCGCCGCCTACGTCATGTCGGCGATCCGCCTCGGCTGGTACAAGATCCATTATCCGATGGAATTCTACGCCGCGTTTTTAACGGTTGCCCCCGGCGGCTTTGATGCCGAGACGGTCATGGGCGGAAGAGCCCACGTCTTTGACACCATCGCCGAGATCCAGAAGAAGGGCAACGAGGCGACCCAAAAGGAGTCGGAAATGGTAACGACCCTGCAGCTCGTCGGCGAGTGCATGGCGCGCGGGATCCGCTTTTTGCCGGTCGATCTCATGAAGTCGGACGCAAAGGCGTTCCTTCCCGAGAACGGAAGCATCCGTATGCCCTTCAACTCGCTCGGCGGACTTGGCGATACCGCCGCCGCGCGCATCGTTGAGGTGAGAGGGCAGGGGGAGATCTATTCGATCGACGATCTTCGCCGCCGCGCGGGGCTGACCCGCTCGGTCGTTGAGCTTCTGCGCCGCGTCGGCGTGCTCGATGCGCTCTCGGAGACCAATCAGTTCAGCTTCTTCTGAAAAAAGAAAAGCTCGGCGGCACAGAGCCACTTCGCTCTGTGCCGCTCTCTAAAGGATCTACTGAAACAAGAGGAAAAGCAGAAGGATCGGGAAAAGATCCCCCTCGCCGTCCTCAAGCAAAAGCAGGAGCGCAAGGGCGAGGATCAGAAGATCCTCAAGATCAATGCCCTTTAAGAAGCGCCCGATCCGAAAACGCTCAAGGATCGGGGAAAGCACGCCTCTTTTCGCCCCAGGGGAAGCCTCGCAGGGTGGCTCGGGGCAAGGCTCGTGTCGGAAGGCGGAGCCGCTATAGCCGCTTGGAATCTCGCTTGGCGCTTGACTGTACATACCGTCAGACCTTTCCCGTGCCGCCGAGAAGCTCGAGCATTGCCGAGGCACGGACCAGCCCCTCGAGCCGCTGTCCCTTGCTTTGGGAGAGATAGGGGCGAAGGGCGCGGAGCAGAGCCTCGCGCCGCTTTGCCCTCTCGCCCTCGCCCGAAGGGGCAAGGACGGGGGAGACCCCATCCTCCGATGCTTTTTCGGAGAGGGTCTCGCTCTCTTCTCCCTCGCCTTGCCCCGAGCCCCCAAGGAGCGACGAGATCGAGCGCATGGCGTCGGGAGAGGAGAGGATGGGGGAGAGAAGACGCGTAAGGGTCGTGATCAGCTCAGAGTCCATGACCCTTGCCCCCGTGCTCCTTGACGTACCGCCCGATCACGCTCGCCGCCTCCGCGATCTTCAGAGTTCCGTTCCCTCGGACCGCCGCGCGAAGCTTTGCGAGTGTCTCGGGCGGGGGCGTTGCCTCGGGAAGTGCTATGCCGTGGGTCTTTGCCATCTCGTGGATCCGCCTCCAGAGCGCATCGTCTGAAAGCGCGACGAGCTCTCGGATCAGCTCGGGATCAATTTTCATCGGAACACCGTCCTTTATCGGTTTGGCGGCGAGCGCCGCTCTTACTATACGATATGCGCCGCGAGGCTTTTTGTGCAAGGAGAGCAGTATGGAGAAAATGAAGATCCTCGTCTTTTCGGACAGTCACGGAAGGGATAGCGGGATGCGAAGGGCGCTGTCGCTGCATCCCGACGCCGAGGGCGTCTTTTTTCTCGGCGATGGGGCAAGGGAAGCCCTGGCGCTTGCCGAGGGCGAGCCGAGCCGCTTTTTCATCGGCGTCAAGGGAAACTGCGACGGGGCGCTTTTTGGGCTGCTCGGCGGCACCGAGCTGAGGGAGGAGGAGGAGATCGTGCTCCTTGGTCATCGGATCCTTTTGCTTCACGGGCACACCGTCGGAGTCAAGGGCGGACTTGGAGGTCTGATTGCGCACGCGCGTCGGCGCGACGCCGAGCTTGCCATCTTCGGGCATACCCACGAGCCGCTCGAGCGCTATCTCTCGGACGGGGAGTCTCCGCTTTACCTCTTCAATCCCGGAAGCATCTCGCGCCCGCGCAGCGGCGAGCCCACCTATGGGGTGATCACGCTCACCGAGAGCGGCATCCTTTTGTCACACGGCACCCTTCTCTGAAGCGCCTTGGATTCTTCAGGCGCTTCTTTTTTTTGCGTCTTACACGCGCGTGCGCGTGTATCATTAAGGAAACGCCCGGCCGGAAGCCGAAGAAAAAAAGACGACAAAAATTTGGAAAAATGCTTGACAATCCACAAAGTTGGTGATATAATACTAAACTGCATTATAATTGCTTGCGCTATGCTTTGTTTGGAATTTTGCGGAATAAATTTCTTTGTAAATTTTTTATGAACATTGAAAAGTTTCTGTAAACTTTCAAATTTTATTTGTATCGTGCGCGCGTTTATATGCGCAAACGGTACGGGCGCGGCTCGGATTCCGAAAAACAACGAAGGAGTGATTCTTTCTATGCAGCTGAAACCCCAGAAGCTCGGAAAAACCGTTCGTATGAGTTTTTCCAAGATCGAGGAGGCGCTGGAGCTTCCGAATCTCGTTGAGGTTCAGAAGAAGTCCTTCCGGTGGTTCCTTGATACGGGACTTGACGAGGTGCTTCGCGACGTCTCGCCGGTATGCGACTATTCGGGCAACCTCGTTGTCGAGTTCATGAACTACTCGATCGACCCGAATCCCCGCTACTCGGTCGAGGAGTGCAAGGAGCGCGACGCCACCTACGACGCCCCCCTGAAGGTCGGCGTTCGTCTAACCAACAAGGAGACGGGCGAGATCAAGCAGTCGGAGATCTACATGGGGAACTTCCCCCTGATGACCGAGACGGGAACCTTCGTCATCAACGGTGCCGAGCGCGTGATCGTTTCCCAGCTCGTCCGTTCGCCCGGTATGTACTATGCCTCGACGGTCGACAAGTCGGGAAAGCACAGCTATTCCGCAACCGTCATCCCCTATCGCGGCGCATGGCTTGAGTACGAGACCGATGCGACCGACGTTTTCTACGCCAAGATCGACAAGACGAGAAAGATCCCCGTTACGGTTCTGATCCGCGCCCTTGGCGAGGAGAGCGACGAGGATATCCTTGCGATGTTCGGCGACGAGGAGCTGCTTGTCTCGACCTTTGCAAAGGACGAGTCCGCGCGCCGTGCGCTCGACGCGGGAACGACTCCCGGCGAGGAGGCGCTCAAGGAGATCTATACCAAGCTCCGTCCCGGTGAGCCGCCGCTGGTTGACAGCGCGAAGATGCTCATCAACAATACCTTCTTTGATCCCAAGAGATACGATCTTGCTCAGGTCGGACGCTACAAGTTCGACAAGAAGGTCGCTCTCGGCGCGCGTATCAAGGGTCTGCGTCTTTCCGAGGCGGTCGTCAGCCCTGTGACCGGTGAGATCATCGCCGAGGCAGGGGAGATCGTGACGGCAGAGCTTGCCGCTGCGATCGAGAATAACGCCGTCAACGCCGTTACCGTCACGAGCGATCTCGACGAGAGCCGCCGTCCGGTCCGCGTCTTCTCGAACGGAACCGTTGACCCGAAGGCGATCCTCGGGTACGATCTTGCCGACTGCGGCGTTCGTGAGAAGGTCCGCTACTCGGTGCTCCGCGAGATCATCGACGGATGCGACGGAAGCGAGGAGGAGATCAAGGCAGGCGTTCGTCTGAGAATTGCCGAGCTTTGCCCGAAGCATATCACCAAGGACGATATCTTCGCATCGATCAACTATCTGCTTGCCCTGTCGCACGGCGTCGGAACGGTCGACGATATCGACCATCTCGGCAACCGCCGTCTGCGCTCGGTCGGAGAGCTTCTGCAGAATCAGCTCCGTATCGGTATGTCCCGTATGGAGAAGAACATCAAGGAGCGTATGTCGGTGCATGACACCGAGGATATGACGCCTCAGACGCTCATCAACACCCGCCCTGTGGCAACCGCGATCCGCGAGTTCTTCGGCTCGTCGCCTCTGTCGCAGTTCATGGATCAGAACAACCCCCTTGCCGAGCTGACGCACAAAAGACGTCTTTCGGCGCTCGGCCCCGGCGGTCTTTCGAGAGACAGAGCCTCCTTCGACGTCCGCGACGTGCACTACACCCATTACGGAAGAATGTGCCCGATCGAGACGCCTGAGGGACCGAACATCGGTCTGATCTCCTATCTTGCAACCTACGCTCGTATCAACGATTACGGCTTCCTTGAGGCACCCTACCGCCGCGTCGATAAGGCAAGCGGCACCGTTACGGGTGAGGTCGTCTATATGACCGCCGACATCGAGGATCAGTACGTCGTTGCACAGGCAAACGAGCCGCTTGACGAGCAGGGGCACTTCATCCGTCCCCGCGTCATCGCCCGTGATAAGTCCGAGATCCTTGAGGTTGACCCGAGCGAGGTCGATTTCATGGACGCATCGCCGAAGATGCTCGTCTCGGTCGCAACCGCAATGATCCCCTTCCTTGAGAACGACGATAACACCCGTGCGCTCATGGGCTCGAACATGCAGAAGCAGGCAGTTCCGCTGATGATCACCGAGTCGCCGATCGTCGGAACCGGTATGGAGTATAAGGCAGCGGTCGATTCGGGCGCCGTCGTAACGGCAAAGGACGGCGGTATCGTTGAGCGCGCCTGCGCCGACGAGATCGTGATCCTTTCGGACAGCGGCCGCAAGGACTCTTACCCTCTGATCAAGTTTAAGAGAAGCAACCAGGGCACCTGCATTAACCAACGCCCGATCGTCGCCGAGGGCGAGCGCGTCGTGGCAGGGCAGGTCATCGCCGACGGTCCCGCAACCGGCGGCGGCGAGATCGCGCTCGGTAAGAACGCGCTGATCGGCTTTATGACCTGGGAGGGCTACAACTACGAGGACGCCGTTCTCCTCAACGAGCGTCTTGTCCGCGAGGATATGTATACCTCGATCCACATCGAGGAGTATTCGATCGAGGCGCGCGATACCAAGCTCGGCCCGCAGGAGATCACCCGCGAGATCCCGAACGTCGGTGACGATGCGCTGAAGGATCTCGACGCCGAGGGTATCGTCAGGATCGGAACCGAGGTTCGCTCGGGCGACATCCTCGTCGGTAAGGTCACGCCGAAGGGCGAGACCGAGCTGACCCCCGAGGAGCGCCTGCTCCGCGCCATCTTCGGTGAGAAGGCACGCGAGGTCCGCGATTCCTCCCTGCGCCTGCCGCACGGTGAGTCGGGTATCGTCGTTGACGTCAAGACCTTTGACCGCTACAATTCCGACGATCTCGCACCCGGCGTCAACCGCGTCGTTCGCGTTTATATCGCACAGAAGAGAAAGATCTCGGTCGGAGATAAGATGGCAGGCCGTCACGGTAACAAGGGTGTCGTTTCGCGCATCCTTCCCCCTGAGGATATGCCCTTCCTTCCCGACGGAACGCCGCTTGATATCGTTCTGAACCCCCTTGGAGTTCCTTCCCGAATGAACATCGGTCAGGTCCTTGAGGTCCACCTCGGTATCGCCGCTAAGAAGCTCGGCTATAAGATCATGACCCCCGTCTTTGACGGTGCCAACGAGCGCGACATCATCGAGTGCCTGCGCGAGGCACGCTATACCCGTGAGATCCGCCGCGGCGAGAACCTCAAGGGTAAGGCGCTGTTCATCGAGGTCGAGACCGAGAGCGGAAAGGATCTGCAGCGTCTTGATCAGCCGATGGTTGACGACGCCGAGAAGCTCAGAGGTAAGATGGAGCTGAAGCAGGTATTCGCCGTTGAGGGCGAGAGTGCCGATACGCTCACCGTCACGCCCGATCTCGTCATGAGCGCTATGCGCGACGGCGAGGCGGTCGACGGACGCACCGTCTATACGCTCTCGGGCAACACTCTGACCCGCGTTGACGACTCGGTTCTCCAGCATTACGAGGAGCTTCGCGTCCTTCTTGAGAGCGGCCGCGTGAGCGTTATCGACGGTAAGCAGACGCTTTATGACGGAAGAACGGGCGAGCCGTTTGACAACCCCGTTACCGTCGGTATCATGTACTATCTCAAGCTCCACCATCTGGTTGACGATAAGATCCACGCGCGCTCCAACGGCCCGTACAGCCTTGTGACCCAGCAGCCTCTCGGCGGTAAGGCACAGTTCGGCGGTCAGCGCTTCGGAGAGATGGAGGTCTGGGCGCTTGAGGCATACGGCGCCGCCTACACGCTGCAGGAGATTTTGACCGTCAAGAGTGACGATATCACGGGACGCGTCAAGACCTACGAGGCGATCGTTAAGGGTCAGAACATTCCGACTCCGGGTATTCCCGAGTCCTTCAAGGTGCTCGTTAAGGAGCTTCAGTCGCTCGCATTGAACATCCGCGTTCTCGATGCGGACGGCGAGGAGATCGAGCTCTCGAAGATCGGCGAGGAGCCGTCGCCCGTTGCATCCATGTCCACGCTTGAGGAGGTCGAGGCGGCAGTTGACGCCGAGGCTGAGGTCGAGGATCTGTCCGATGAGGACTACGAGGATGAGGAGTACGACGACGAGGCGTTCGACGAGGACGAGTACGCAGACGAGGTCGAGGACGACGAGTATTCGCTCTGATCCGAAGGTCAACTTAGATAGAGAGGGGAAGGCGGATTCATCCGCTTCATGATA
>JAFYMH010000132.1 GCA_017556685.1 Clostridia bacterium
CCCCTACGCCCTTTATCGCATTGAGGCGTACGCCGAGGGCTACGCGCCCTATCTTGCCTTGAACGTCCCCGTATTTTCCGAGATCCTTTCGGTTCAGCCGATCTCTCTCGTCCCCCTGTCGGCACGTGACGATGCTCCGAGCATCAAGCCGATCGTCGAGAGAGAGCCGAGCGATCTCATGGGTCGGCGCGAGATGCGGGGAGAGGAGTGAGTGCCATGCCGTCTGAAAATCTTCCCGTCATTCCCGAAACCATCACGGTTCATCTCGGACGCCCCGACACCGACGCCGAAAACGTCACCGTCAGCTTTTCGGATTACATCAAGAACGTTGCATCAAGCGAGATCTACCCCACCTGGCCCGAAAACGCCATCCGAGCAAATATCTACGCGCAGATCTCCTTTGCCCTGAACCGCGTTTATACCGAATTTTATCGAAGTCAAGGCTATCCGTTTCAGATCACAAACTCAACGGCAAACGATCAATCCTTCGTGTACGGACGGGACATCTTTGACAACATCTCGCAGATCGTTGACGAGATCTTCAACAGTTACATACGAAGGCAGGGGACAATCGAGCCGCTGTTTGCCGCCTACTGCGACGGCGTTGAGATCAGCTGTAGTGGTCTTTCGCAATGGGGGAGCGTTTCGCTCGCCGAGCAGGGTATGACCCCCTACGAGATCCTGCAATACTACTACGGTGACGATATTGATATCGTAGAAAACGTTCCGATCGAGGGGGCGGGAGCATCTCTGCCGTTAGTTCCCCTCTCGCTCGGCGATTCGGGGCCGGACGTTCAGCTCCTTCAAAGGCGACTCAACCGCATTTCTACCAATTATCCGCTGATCCCGAAGATCTATCCGATAAACGGCGTCTTTGCGGCATCGACCGAAAACGCCGTGCGTACCTTTCAAAGCACCTTCGGGCTCTCCCCCGACGGGATCGTTGGACCCGCAACCTGGTATCGGATCGGAGCGATCTATAACGCCGTCAAGCGGCTATCCGACCTTGCTTCAGAGGGGCTTTCGCTTGAGGATGTACGCTCCGACTATCCTGAGCAGCTCTCACTCGGAGATAGCGGTCAGGGGGTAGAGATCCTTCAATACTATCTCGCCTATCTCGCAAGCTTTTACGCAAGCATCCCCGCGCCCGAAATCGACGGCAGCTTCGGACTGTTGACCGAGGCGGCGGTACGCGCATTTCAGGAGAGATACGGTCTGTCGGTCGACGGCATCGTCGGGGAGCTCACCTGGAACAGGCTTCAGGACGCCTATCGCGGCATCGTTTCAAGGATTCCTCTCGTCTACGCCGAGGGGAGCTTTCTTCCCTTCCCCGGCACGATCCTCGGGCTTGGTTCCGAGGGAGACGACGTCCGCGTTCTGCAGAGCTATCTCAACGATATTGCCGAGGTCTACGGCGCGATTCCAACCATCCCCGTCACGGGCTATTTCGGGGAACAGACGGCGGCGGCGCTCTCTGCCTTTCTCGACACCTTCGGCATCCAGGGAGCACGCGGAAGCGTCAACGGCGCGATCTGGAACGCGATCGGAGAGGTCTACTCGGATCTGTATCTCGGACGGCAGACGAGTGAGGGGCAATATCCCGGCTACGATCTGTCCGAGGGATAAGGAGGGGGCATGTACGATATCAGAAACAAAGGGGATGCGATCGTTCGGCTTAACGAATACCTTCTTGACGTTGCGTACGTTGATGCACGGATTCCGAAGGTGTCGCTTGAGCCATTCTTCTCTCCACGTACCACAGAGGCTGTGCTTGCCTTTCAAAAAACCGAGGGGCTTTCTCCAACCGGAACGGTCGATTTTGCGACCTGGCAGGCGCTTTGGTCGAGAGCCGAGAGGATCCGAGCCGAGCGAGAGCGCGAAAGCAGCCTTTTCATCCCGAGCGAGCTCCCTCTCGCGGTAGGATCTGTCGGGCACGCGGTCCTCGTGCTTCAATCAACGATCGGCGAGCTTGCCGAATACTACGAGGAGCTTCCCCGCGTTGCAACGACCGGAAGCTATCGGAGCGGAACCGCCTACGCCGTATCGCTTCTGCAGAGAAAATACGGGCTCCCCGAAACCGGCGTAACCGATCGAATGACCTGGGAGAGGATTCACCTGGATCAAGCCACGCGCGAGCGGCTTTCAGTCGAGCTTAACCGATAATTGCGCTCAGGATGAAAATTTTTCGGCGTTTGTGTTAATACTTGTTACCGATACGACGGTTCTCTGATTTTTGGGGATCGGTTTGACTTTTTCCGTAAGTTCCTGTATAATGAAGAAAAAACGTTACGGAACGGAGAAAATCATGCTGATTTCGGATCGCATTGCGACCATGCTCCTTTCGTTGCTCAGAGAGCACGGAGGAGTGCTTGAGCTTCAGCGCAACGATATGGCCGAGCGGCTTGGCTGCTCGCCGAGCCAGATCAATTACGTCATTCGCTCCCGTTTTTCTCCCGAGCTCGGATACCGCGTGGAGAGCCGACGGGGCGGCGGCGGATTCATCCGCATTGCAGAATGCCGGGCTATGTGCGATGGCGACTCTGCCAAAGAGCGGCAAACGAGCCTACCCGCCCGACTGTCGAGAAGAGAAGCCGAGGAGATGATCTCAGGTCTGAGCTCCCGAGGCCTACTCTCGCGTGAGACGGCGGCGGTAATGAGAGCGGCGCTTATCTCCGACGATCCATACGTGATCGCGCTTCAGCTCACACGGATGCTCGCAGCCCTTGACGGCCGATCCTGACAAAAGTCGGAGAACCGATCTCTCCCCTTAAGGCGGTTCTCTTATGATCAATCGTTTCACACAACGGGCGCAGAGCGCGCTCAGCAGATCCCTTGCGGCGGCAGGTGAGCTCGGGCATACCTACGTCGGCTCCGAGCATATTTTGATCGGACTCGCCGAGGAGCGCGACTCTGCCGCCGCACGTCTTCTTATCGGCAAGGGAGTCACCCCCGAGCGTATCCGCGACGCCGTTTCTGAGTTCGCAGGAGTTGGCACCCCAACCTCGGTTTCGCCTGCGAACATGACGCCGCGCACAAAGCACATCATCGAGCATTCGGCAAGGCTCGCCGCAGGCTCGGGAGCGGGATTCGTCGGAACGGAGCATCTGCTTTCAGCGATCCTTGAGGAGAAGGACTCGG
>JAFYMH010000133.1 GCA_017556685.1 Clostridia bacterium
AGTCTGTCCGGATCGTTCTTCTTGTTCTTTTTTGTGTCATAATTTCTCTGCTTGCACTCCGTGCATGCGAGCGTAATTTTGACTCTCATAACGGCACCTCCTAATCGAAAATTATACCTCCCTCATGGCGACGGCGCGTACCCTTTGTCCCAGAAAAGGGCACGAAAAAAACACCTCGCAACAGAGGTAAAGTCATTTTACCACATTTCGAGATGCTTGTCAAGAGAAAAAACGATAAATATTAAATAATAATTGTAGATTTTTGCGTTCGCGGGGCAAGCCGCCCCGCGAACGGCAATATTTATTTCAGAATCTCGGCGTTGTTGCGATCGGTTACCTTCATGAAGCCGATATAGGAGCTGCCGCGATTGACCGTCAACGGGTTTCCTTCGGCGTCAAAAAAGGCAAGCGAGCCGTCCGTATAGGTCCACGTGATCTCCCGTACGGTCCCGTCGGTGACGTATTTTCCGCTTCCGCTTCCGAGAAGAAGCGAAAAGGAGCTTCCGTTTGCCGTTTCGTAGGTCGCACTGTCGGAGAAAAGGATCAAAAGGTTCTTAAAGGAGAGGGTGGTTCCGTCATTTCCGTCGATATGCGCCTCGCCAAGCTGATAGCGAGTGTACTCGCGGGTCGATGCGTCGTAGACGAATCTTGCGTTATGGCTTGCGGAGTAGGTCAGCATCAGCTGAGTACAGCTGCGGTCGCCCGCCGCCACCGACTCGCCGTATGGCGCAAAGCGGAAGGGAAGCGATAGAGTCTCCGCGATCTCGGTTCTGTACCCGAGAGATGCGATCTCAGACGACGTGAGCGCGCCGGTCGTCATCAGATTGTGGGGCATGACGCGCGATGTATCAAGGTAGCAAAGCGACTGAAGATTCTGCGTCAGATAGTCAAGGGTATCATACTCCGGGAACAAAACCGAAGCATTCTGATCGCTTGTCCCGGCATAAAGCTGGATCGCGTCAAATGCGCCGGCGATATCCGCGATGTAATCTCTTGTCGAACGAATCGGACCGATTTTGTCTATCGTAGCGTAATCGGTCGTTAGCATAACGAGTCGAGTTCCGCCGTTTTCGATCGGAAACTCAAGCAAAACGTCGGAGGATCCGACGCCAAACTGCGGAAGGGAATAGGCGGTGTTTCCGAGACAGAAGGCAACAGGTCTCGAAACAGACAACGCTTGTGTCGTTTCAAGACCTGTGAGCGGGTTGAAATAGCGAACGGTAGGAGTTGTATCCTCCGGCTCGGTCGATGGGGGCGTGGTTTCAGGCGGCGTCTGAACAGGATCTCCCGCGCTTCCCGGATCCTTTAAAACCGGGATCAGGGAAGCCATTTCGCATCCTGCGAAGCTCACCGTGATCAGTAGGGTCAAAATCAAAGCGGCAATAGCCGTGAGAGACGACGCTGAGCGTCTCCTTGGGGATTTCATATCGTACCTCCTTAAGTTCCGAAATCAAGATGCGAGAGCTCTATCCAGCCAGGCGCATCCGAGATCGAATGCCTCAAAAAGGCTCTTGTCGACCATCTTTTGCTTGAGAATCGAATTGTCAGCAGAGGAGATCACCTGCACCAGGATCTTGTCCGGAAGCTTAACGCCGTTCTTTTCGGTTTCGGACATGATCATCATGAACAGATAGCATTTGTCCGAAAGATCGCCGTAGTAGATCTCGTTACCGTGACGGACAAGAGGCATACCGTTGTAGGTAAGGTATTTTCCTTTGATTCCGATTTCTTTCATTTTGAAACTCCTTTCTTTTAGATTTTTGCGCCCGATCTGTTGAGGACATGATACCGAATCATCCGATTCTTGTCAATGGAATCGACAAAAACAGAACCTGAGATTCGGTCGGGCAAAATCGTCAAAATCCATTATTCGGCGGGATCCGAGAGGATATGACGTGGGGTGCCGCGAAACGCGTCGGACGCAGGGCGCGGCCGAGGCATCGCCATATAGCAGAAGCGGTCGGCAGAGAGTGCGCGCTTTGCCTGACGTGCGGCAGGCTCGGGAAGGGAGAGGTAATCCGCAGTCTTGGTGAGAAGAGAAACGGAGCCTCTCTGCTTGGCGATCCGCAGGATCTCGCGACCGCGCTCGGTAAAGCCGAGGACCCGCGTGTACGCCGGCGGTGTGCGAAGCTCGGAGGAGGTAACGCCGAGGAAGGTTCGCAAAAGGACGCGGCGGACGTACGCATCGGTATAGGAGCGGGCGGAGACTCGACGAATCAGATCGTCAAGATCAAGCGAATCACGGGCGGCAAGAGAAAGTCGCCGCACGAGATCCTCCTCTGCCTCGTCAAGCTCGCCAAGGGGCGACGGCGCGGCTTCGGAAAGTGCTATAAAAAATGCCAAAACGGCATCGGATAGCCGATGAGAAAGCTGAACGGGTGCGAAACCGTCCTCAAGATCTGCCAGTAACGGCTTGGCGGCTTCTGCCCCGATATATCTCTTTAATATATCGGTTTTTTCAAGACTCAGAAGTGGCCTGATGGATTTTGCGGAGGCAAGATTCGGATGATTCGGCGTCTCAGATTCGTAGCCATCCCCCTCTCGAAGGATCGGGAGCGGAAGAAGATTTGAGCCATGCCGCTTGATAGCGCAAAGATACTCGATCGCAAGCGTTAGGTTCGGAGGAACTTCAAGGGTAGGGATGCCACAAAGAATTTGCAGAGCCTCTCTTGCAAGTCTGGCAAATCCGATCTTCCGACCACGCTCGGTCTCGCGAAGCTCCTTTACGGTTTGCAGGAAGGCGTCACTTGCGCGAAGCTCGGCAAGGCGCGTCAAAATGCCGGGATCCTTGCATTCGCATCCAAAGGAAAGTGTATCAAAGCAAGATAGCCGATCGGCGATCGAAACGCCGGCGTCGGCAAAGTCAGTGGCGCTTGAAATCGAATAGGGGAAGGGAAGCTCAAGGACGAGATCAAAGCCCGAGCGAAGCGCTGATTCGGCGCGGGTATAGGGGCTTGCGACGGCAACGTCGCCTCTTTGCACGTACCAGCCGCTCATAATGGCGGTCACGTAGGTATCCGCCCCCAAGGTCCTTTTGATCTCGGAAAGCAGGTGTGCATGACCGTTATGGAATGGATTGAATTCGGAAATGACGGCTACAGAGCGCAATTTACCCACCGCTTTCAAAGTATTTTTCTCAATTTGCCATAACATACTTGAAAAAAAGAATAAAATGTTATATAATGGGTCGTAAATAATTTTCTTTGGAGGAAAAAAATGAACGTACTCGTTATCAACGCAGGCAGCAGCTCCCTGAAGTATCAGCTTTTCGATACCTCGACCGATGAGGTCAAGGCAAAGGGAAACTGCGAGAGAATCGGTATTGACGGCCGCATCGTGCATAAGGTACCCGGAAAGGATGAATACGTAGCGGATCTTCCGATGCCCAACCATTCCGAGGCAACCAGAATCCTTGTTGCTACTCTGACCGATCCCGTGCACGGATGCATTGCAAGCATGAACGAGATCGAGGCAGTCGGCCATCGCATCGTCCACGGAGGTCCCTACTTCTCTGAGTCGGTCATCGTTGACGATGAGGTAATCGCGAAGCTTGAGCTTTGCCGCGATCTGGCTCCGCTCCATACCGTTCCGCACCTGATGGGAATCAGAGGATGCATGGACGCAATGCCCGGAATTCCTCAGATCCTCGTTTTCGATACCGCATTCCATCAGACCATGCCTGAGGAGGCATATACCTACGCGATCCCGAAGGAGCTGATCGAAAAGCACAAGATCCGCCGTTACGGCTTCCACGGAACCTCGCACAGATACGTCAGCGGCGAGATGCTGAAGCTCCTGGACAAGCCGGCCCAGGATACGAAGATCGTCACCTGCCATCTTGGAAACGGCTCGTCGATCTCTGCCGTCAAGGGCGGTAAGGTCATGGATACCACGATGGGCTTCACGCCTCTCGCAGGAACCATCATGGGTACCCGCTGCGGAAGCATCGACCCTGCGATCGTTCCCTTCCTGATGGAAAAGGAGAACATCCCTGCCTCTGAAATGAGCAACTTCATGAACAAGAAGTGCGGCTTCCTCGGCGTTTCGGGAGTTTCGTCCGACTGCAGAGATATTGCCGCCGCAAGAGATGCCGGCAATAAGGATGCGGCGCTTGCCATGAAGATCCTTTGCTATCAGATCAAGAAATATATCGGATCGTTTGCAGCAGCGATGGGCGGACTTGACGCCGTCGTATTTACCGCAGGTATCGGCGAGAATACCCCCGAGATCCGCGAGGGAGGAACCAAGGGACTTGAGTTCCTCGGCATCGAGATTGATCCCGAGATCAACAATAACATTCCCCGTCCGATCGCAACGACCTGCATCTCGAAGCCCGGCTCGAAGGTGAAGGTGTACGTCATTCCGACCAACGAGGAGCTCGTCATCGCTCGCGATGCCGAAAGACTTGCTTCGAAGAAGTAAGACGTTGACGTCCGCGTTGTCGGATACGCTATTATAACACGAGACGAGCACTTTGTCAACGATTCCTCGAGCGAAGCCTCGCGATCGCCATGAAATTTTATTTTGGAGGACGACCGTATGGTTACGATAGGACTTGCGGGAGGAAGCGGAAGCGGGAAGGGATACGTCTGCAAGCAGCTGCTTGCAGAGGGTATCCCATCCTTTGATTCGGATGCCGTTTACCATGAGATGATATCAAGGGACTCGGAGGTCACGCGCGAGCTGATTTGCGCCTTCGGTCCTGCCATCGGTCTGTCGAGTGGCGGGATCGACCGTGCGGCTCTGCGAGATATCGTCTTCGCAGAAGGCGCCAAAGCCAAAAGAGAGCGTCTTAATGAGATTACGCACCGGCACGTCAGGCTCGCCTGTCTTGCATGGCTGTCCGAGATGCGTGAGAAGGGATGCAGCGCCGCCGTCATTGACGCGCCGTTGCTTTTTGAGTCCGGCTTTGACGAGCTTTGCGATCTCAAGGTTTCGGTCATTGCGGGGGAGGAAATCCGCATCAACCGAATTATGCTCAGAGACGGCATCCCAAGGGACGCCGCGATTTTGCGAATGAGTCTGCAAATGACCGAGCGAGAGCTTCAGTCGCGTTCGGATTTCGTGATTGTCAACGACGGGGACAGCGAGGCGTTATGCGCGCAAATCCGTCAATTAATGAATATGATAAGGAGTATCTGAGATGTGTAACGAGGTTTCGTCGGCGAAAGAGCTTGCCGACCGTCTGCTCTTCAAGAAGCGCAACGTTTTTGAGGAGAGCTCGCCCGAGCGGATTCAGACGATGTTTGAATACGCAGAGGGCTATAAGCGCTTTCTCGATGCCGCCAAAACCGAGCGTGAGGCGGTTACTAAGCTGATCGCGATGGCTGAGGGTGCAGGATACCTTCCATATACCCTTGGAATGAAGGTTGAGGTAGGCGCATCGTATTACTACAACAACCGCGGCAAGAATCTTTTCCTGTTCCGGATCGGATCGGCTCCTCTTGAGAGCGACGGCGTTCGAATTATGGCGGCGCACATCGACTCTCCCCGAATCGACCTTAAGCAGGTTCCGCTTTACGAGGACAGCGGGATGTGCTTCCTGAAAACGCATTACTACGGCGGTATCAAAAAGTATCAGTGGACCGCCATTCCGCTCGCCCTTCACGGCATCGTCGTGCTCGCCGACGGAAGCGAGATCACGGTCACGGTCGGGGAAGACGAGTCCGACCCCGTCTTCTATATCAACGACCTGCTTCCTCATCTTGGAGCCGAGCAGGCGCAAAAGCCGCTTGGATCTGCGATCCCGGGTGAGAAGCTCAATATCCTGATCGGCGGTCTTCCTTACCCCGACAAGGACGTTGACGGCAAAATCAAGCTTAACGTTCTCTCGATCCTCAACGAGAAGTACGGAATCACCGAGGAAGACTTTATCAGCGCCGAGATCAGTGCCGTTCCCGCCTTCAAGGCGCGCGATATCGGCTTTGACCGCGCGTTTATCGGTGCGTACGGGCATGACGACCGCGTTTGCGCTTACCCGATCGCAACCGCCTTGTTTGACTCGAAGGATACCGAGCATACCGTCGTCGTCATCCTTGCCGATAAGGAGGAGACAGGCAGTGACGGTAATACCGGAATGAGTTCGATCATCCTTAAGGATATTCTTGACTCGATCTCGCTCTCGCTTGGGGCAGATCCGATTCGCGTCCGCGCCGCTTCCATGTGCCTTTCGGCAGACGTTAACGCGGCGTACGATCCCAACTTTGCCGACGTCTATGAGATCAAAAACAGTGCGATGATCTCCTGCGGTACGACCATGTCGAAGTACACCGGCGCAAGAGGGAAGTCCTCCACCAACGATGCCTCTGCCGAGTTCGTCGGGAAAATCCGCCGAATCTTTGCAAGCCACGGCGTTCTGTGGCAGACCTCCGAGCTTGGAAAGGTCGATATCGGCGGCGGCGGAACTGTTGCAAAATTCATTTCCGCTATCAATATTGATACCGTCGATCTCGGGGTACCGGTCATTTCGATGCACGCGCCCTATGAGGTCGTCTCAAAGGCAGACCTTTATTCCACCTACGAAGCCTTCGTTGCTTTCTGTAAGTAAGCTCGATGCTTTCCCGGATCGAAAGGGCTGACCAAAGATTTCGGGAGATTGACGTTCTGCTGTCATCTCCCGAAATTCATAATGATCGCGAGGCTGTTTCAAAGCTCCTGAAGGAGCGCAAGCAACTTGAACCGGTTTCTGCAAAATATCAGGAATATATCAAGGCAGAACGAAAGCTTTTCGATGCCGAGGAGCTTCTTCGCACCGAAATTGATCCCGAGCTTCGCGCACTTGCCGAGCTTGAGTTCTCCGAGGCAAAACTTGAAATGGAGCTGGCGCTCGAGGAGATCAAGCTTCTTCTTCTTTCAGGGGATCCGAGCGACGATCGGAACGTTATCCTTGAGATCCGCGCAGGTGCGGGCGGCGAGGAGGCGGCGCTTTTTGCGGCGGATCTTTTCAGAATGTATACGATGTTTGCGGAGCGAAGCGGTTATACCGTAGAGCTCCTTGAAGCAAACCGTACCGAGCTTGGCGGCTTTCGGCAGATCTCTTTTCTGATCTCGGGCGGACCTGTCCTCGGTATCCTCAAATTCGAGGGAGGAGTTCACCGCGTTCAGCGGGTTCCCGAAACCGAATCTCAAGGAAGGATCCAGACCTCGACCGTAACCGTTGCCGTTTTACCTGAGGCCGAGGACGTTGAGGTTGAGATCCTGCCGTCCGACGTGCGTTTTGAGTCCTGTAAGAGCAGCGGCGCCGGCGGTCAGCATATCAACAAAACCGAATCCGCCGTCAGATTGACCCATATTCCGAGCGGCATCGTGATCGAATGTCAGGAGGAAAGAAGTCAGTTCAAGAACCGCGATAAGGCGATGAAGCTTCTTAAGGCAAGGCTTTTTGAGATCAAGCAGAGAGAGCAGAGCGAGTCGCTTGCCGAAAACAGACGTACTCAGGTCGGTACAGGCGACCGAAGCGAGCGAATCCGCACCTATAATTTCCCGCAGGGGCGCGTTACCGATCATCGCATCGGACTAACTCTGCACAAGATCGATGCCATCATGAACGGTGACCTCACCGAGCTTCTTGACGCCTTGCGCTCCCATGATCTTGCAGAAAAACTGAACACCCAATCCGAACAGGAAAACCGCACATGAAAAAGACCGAATATATCTTCGCAAACGGCATCTCGGATACCGAGCTGACCCCCATGCTTTCGCAGGCGGCCGATACGCTCCGAAGGGGAGGCCTCGTCGTTTTCCCGACCGAAACCGTATACGGGCTTGGCGCAAACGCCCTTGACCCGAGCGCCTCCGCCTCCATTTATGCGGCAAAGGGAAGGCCCTCTGATAATCCCCTCATCATCCATATCGCACATCCGAGCGATGCCGAGCGATACACGGAGGTAACCCCGCTTTTCAATCGGCTTGCCGAGCGATTTATGCCCGGTCCTCTCACTGTTGTTTTACCCGCGAAAAGCATCATTCCAAAAACCGTTACCGCAGGACTTTCCACCGTTGCCGTCCGCTGTCCGCAGAATCCGATCGCCCGCCGTCTGATCGCGCTTGCAGGCGTTCCGATCGCTGCTCCCTCCGCAAATCTCTCGGGGAGTCCCTCTCCGACCTGCTTTCAGCACGTCTGCGACGATATGAACGGGCGGGTCGACGTCATCATCGACGGCGGCGAATGTGAGATCGGACTCGAATCAACGATCGTTGCGCTTTCGGAAAACGGGGAAGCCACCCTGCTTCGTCCCGGGCGCATCACGCCGGGCGAGCTTCGTGAGGTTCTTCCCGAGCTCAAGATCTCAAGCGCCGTTACCGAGGCACTGAAGGAAGGAGAAACGGTTCTTTCTCCCGGTATGAAATACCGGCATTATGCCCCAATCGCCCCTGTTGTTCTTCTAAAATCTGAAGAAAAAGCAAGGCAGAAATACATTTCGGAGCAAAGCGGGAAAATTGCTGTCCTTTCATACTCGGAGTACGCCGATGAGTATCGCGATATGCCTTGCTCGGTCGACGTATACGACCTCGGACCGTCATGTGAGCCCGACGTTCAGGCCCACAGACTGTTCTATCTTCTTCGCGAAATTGACAAGGTCGGTTATGACCGAATATTTGCCCCCCTTCCGTCAAAGGACGGCGTCGAGCTTGCTCTCTACAATCGGATGATCCGGGCGGCTGCGTATACCGTAATTGAGATCAACAAATAAATTTTAAGGAAAACAGCATGGCAAAGAAGAAAAAGGCGAGCGGCCTTCCGGCATTTTCGGCAATGGCGGAGGTAACGCCGCAGCCGATCACCGAGACGATCGAAACCAACTATATGCCGTACGTCATGAGCGTCATCGTGTCTCGAGCCATTCCCGAGATCGACGGCTTCAAGCCCGCGCACAGAAAGCTTCTTTATACCATGTACCGAATGGGGCTTTTGACGGGACCAAGACAAAAGAGCGCCAACGTCGTCGGTCAGACGATGCGCCTGAATCCCCACGGCGATGCCTCGATCTACGAGACCCTTGTCCGTCTTACAAGAGGTCACGATGCGCTCCTTCATCCCTTTATCGACTCAAAGGGCTCCTTTGGCAAGCAATATAGCCGAGATATGGCGTATGCCGCATCGCGTTACACCGAGGTGCGACTTGATCCTATCTGCAACGAGCTTTTTTCGGGGATTGAAAAGGGAAGCGTCGAGCTTGTTCCAAACTATGACAACACGACGACAGAGCCGACTCTTTTGCCGACGACCTTTCCGAACATTCTCGTTTCCCCGAACCTCGGAATTGCTGTCGGAATGGCGTGCTCGATCTGTTCCTTCAATCTCGCCGAGGTTTGTGACGGCGCAATCG
>JAFYMH010000134.1 GCA_017556685.1 Clostridia bacterium
CCCCGTCCAAGCTCGGCAAGAGAGAGGGGGAGGATCGGGAGCGTATCCTCGGCAAGGATCTTCTTCTTTGCCGAAAAATACGCGTCTATCGTGCCGTGAAAATCAAGATGGTTCTCGCTGAGATTTAAGATCGCCCCGCGAGAGGGAGTTTCCCTCGGTCGCTCGAGCGGAAAGGCGTCGAGCAGCTGAAAGCTCGAAAGCTCAAGGACGGCAAGCTCGGCATCGGGCGAAGCGAGCATCGGGAGAAGCGAGGCGCCGATATTCCCTCCGAGAAGGGCTCTTTTTCCGCCTGCACTCAGCATCGCGTGGGCCAAGGTGACGGTCGTCGTCTTTCCGTCGCTTCCGGTCACGGCAAGCGACGGGATCCTTGACGCCGAAAACCAAAGCCCGATCTCGCCCGTAACGGTGGCGCCGATCTCCCTCGCGTACCGAACGGCCTCGTGCCGCTCGGGAATACCCGGCGAACGAATGAGAAGCCCGAAGGTGTGCCCATTTAGCGTAGGGACAAGGCATGCGCCTCGACGGACAAGCACCTCTGCCGCCTGCTCCGTCTTTGTTCAAGGAGATAAAGCGGGCGCACGCCGCTTGACAGCAGATACTCCGCCGCCGCAAGCCCCGAGACACCGAGTCCAAGCACGGCGGCGCCCCGCCGCCTTGCAATATCGAGAAGCCGATCCATTTCGCCTCCGAAGAATAGGCAGAAAAGTGAAATCCTACACTATATTATATGTGATTTCGTCCCCGATTGCAACAAAAACCGAGAAAATTTACAGAGAGTTCCCAATATTTTCGCCTTTAAGGTCAAAAGAAAGCCCCGATCAAGAGAAAAAGGCGGGCTCAAAGGCGAGCCTGCCCTTTTTTATTCGGTTTTGTAAAGGCGCTGTGCAAGCGAAAGCTTGGGGACGATATGGCGGTCAAGCTCGTCGCGGTAGTAGCGCAGATCCTCTCCCCGCTCTGTCTCCTTGATGCAAACCGTCTCGGCGGGCTTGCCGAGCGCGATGGCAAGATCAATGCGCATATTGCCGTTGATGTGAAGCCGCTCAGCAATGCGGGGGCGGTCGATCGAAAGGAACATACATCCGCCGTAGCCAAGCGAGGTCGCATAAAGCAGGATCGTCTCGGCGGTGATCCCAAGGTCGATCCCGGGCGCGGGGGTGTCGGCGGGTGAGAGCAAGAGCACCCACGCCGTCGGTGCCTCGTCCTTGCTCGGCCCCTGCCAATCCGAAAGATACGCCGCCCATTTGGCGTTTTCGGTGACGAAGGCAACCTCGTCCGGCAGAGTCACGGGAAGGTACCGAATGCTCTGAAGATTTGCCCCCGAGGGGGTGAGGCGAGCGGCATCGAGGATGTCGAGCAGGACCTCACGCGGCAGGGGGGTGGATTGATCAAAACGGCGGTACGACCGCGTTTTCTCGATCAGCTCACGCATCTTTACTTCAGAGCCGCGAGGGTTTCGCGAAGCGCTGCCTCGGTTGCGCGGTACTTTTCAAGCTTCGTGCGCTCACCGTCAACGACGGCGGCGGGGGCCTTCGAGGTGAAGCCCTCGTTTGCGAGCTTGCCCTCGGTGCGCTTGATCTCGCCCTCGATCCTTGCAAGCTCTGCCAAAAGGCGAGCCTTCTCCTTTTCAAGATCGACGAGATCCGAGAGGGGAATATAGACGGTGGCGGCGTCGGTAACGATGCTGACCGCGCCCTCAGCCGAGTAGGAATCGACGAGCTCGATCTCGGATGCCGAGGCGAGCTTCAGGAGATACGCCTCTGCCCCTCGGAAGGTCTCGGGGTATTTTGTGACGATAAAGAGCTTGGTGCGGCGGGAGGGCGGCACGTTTCGCTCGGCGCGGCGGAAGCGGATGCCGCGGATCAGGGCGATCACGCGATCCATCTCGGCCTCCTCGCTCGGGTAGCTCATCGCGTCGCACGCCGTCGGATAGGGCGCGACCATGATGCTCTCGCCCTCGTGGGGAAGCGAGAGGAAGATCTCCTCGGTGATGAAGGGCATATAGGGATGCAGAAGCTTCAGGGTATCGGTCAGAACGCGCACGATCACGCGGCGGCAGACGGCGGCACTCTTGCTCTCAGGGTCAAACAGACGTGGCTTGACGAGCTCGATATACCAGTCGCAGAAGACGTCCCAGATGAAATCGTAAAGCTCGGAGAGCGCAACGCCGACCTCGTACTTTTCAAGGTTCTCGGTGACCGATAGAACGAGGCGGTTCAGGCGCGAGAGGATCCACTTATCCTCGGTCGCAAGCTCGTCGTCCGAGGGGAGGGAAAGCTCCTCGTCCCCCGTCAGATTCATCATGACGAAGCGCGAGGCGTTCCAGAGCTTGTTGGCGAAGTTACGCGCCGACTCGACCTTCTCGACCGAGAAGCGCATATCGTTTCCGGGGGCGTTACCGGTCGCAAGGGCAAAGCGGAGGGCGTCGGCTCCGTAGCTTGAGATGATCTCAAGGGGATCAATGCCGTTGCCAAGCGATTTCGACATCTTCCGTCCCTCTGCGTCTCGCACGAGTCCGTGAATGAAGACGTCGGTAAAGGGCTTTTCGTCCATGAACTCAAGTCCCATGAAGATCATCTTCGAGACCCAGAAGGTGATGATGTCGTATCCTGTCACAAGGGTCGAGGTCGGATAGTAGCGCCTGAGATCCTCGGTATCACCCGGCCAGCCGAGGGTCGAGAAGGGCCAGAGGGCAGACGAGAACCAGGTGTCAAGGACGTCGTCCTCCTGACGGATCGCATGAGAGCCGCACTTCGGGCAGACGGTGACGTCGGTCTCGGAAACGATGACCTCGCCGCAATCCTGGCAGTAGTACGCGGGAATTCTGTGACCCCACCAGAGCTGACGCGAGATGCACCAATCCTTGATGTTCTCCATCCAGTTGAGGTAGATCTTCGAAAAGCGGTCGGGAACGTAGCGGATCTCGCCCTCACGCACCGCAGAAATGGCGGGCGCGGCAAGCTCCTTCATCGCAACGAACCACTGCTTTGAGGCAAGCGGCTCGATGATGCTTGCGCAACGGTAGCAATGCGCAACGGCGTGGGTCGTCGGCTCGATCTTAACGAGAAGTCCGAGGGCGTCGAGATCCTTTACGATCTCGCGGCGCGCCTCAAAGCGATCCATACCGAAATACTTGCCCTCTGCCGAGATCTTGCCGGTTCCGTCAATGACGTGAATGACCTCAAGGCTATGGCGAAGTCCGGTTTCAAAGTCGTTCGGGTCGTGCGCCGGGGTGATCTTCACGCAGCCGGTTCCGAACTCGGGCAGAACCGCCTCGTCGGCAACAACCGGGATCTCGCGGCCGACAAGCGGCAGAACGAGGGTCTTACCGACGAGATCGGCATAGCGCTCGTCCCCGGGTGCAACGGCAACGGCGGTGTCTCCGAGGATCGTCTCGGGACGGGTGGTCGCAACCGTAACGAAGCGTCCCTCCTCGCCCTTGATCGGGTAGCGGATATGCCAGAAGCTCCCTTCCTCGTCGCGGTGCTCGACCTCGGCGTCGGAGAGGGCGGTATTGCAGTGGGGGCACCAGTTGGTGATGCGCAGTCCTCTGTAGATCAGTCCCTTATCGTAGAGCGTAACGAACACGCGCTTGACGGCGGCAGAGAGATTGTCGTCCATCGTGAAGCGCTCGCGCGTCCAGTCGCAGGAAACGCCGAGCTTCTTGAGCTGGGAGATGATGCGCGAGCCGTACTGCCGCTTCCAGTCCCAGACCATCTCAAGGAAGGCCTCGCGCCCGACGTCGTGACGGGTCAGGCCCTTTTCGCGGCGAAGGTTCTCCTCGACCTTGATCTGCGTAGCGATGCCGGCGTGATCGGTGCCGGGCACCCAAAGGGTATTATAGCCCTGCATACGGCGGGTGCGCACGAGCACGTCCTGAAGGGTCTCGTCAAGCGCGTGACCCATATGCAGCTGTCCCGTAACGTTCGGGGGCGGAATGACCATCGAGTAGGAGGGGCGGTTCGGGTCGTACTTCGGCGTGAAGTATCCCCTCTCGCACCACATCGCGTAAAGGCGATCCTCAAACTCGGCGGGGGCGTAGGTTTTTGGAAGCTCTTTTTTCGGCATACTATACCATCCTTTCGATTTCGCGGGGGAAAAATAAAAGCCCCGTGAAAAATCACAGGGCGCAATTTTGCGCGGTACCACCTGATTCACACGGCGTTTGCCGTGCCTCTTTTCTCCTTAACGCGGAAAACGGCAAGCTCCGGGGTGACCTTCCTCCCGCGCCCTCGCGGACTTGCACCAACCGTCCGTTCTCTTGATCAGGCTTCTCGGGCATACTCTTCCCATCACAGCTTCGCTTGCCACATTATAGCATCTTCCGAAAAGAAAGTCAAGAGGATTTTCCGATTCGCCTTGCCAATCCTTAAAAAATATGCTACAATAGTGTGAGAATATCTGTGAGGTACCATTATGATTCGGGAAACCTTTCTTTGCAAATACGGCGAGATCATTTTGAAGGGCGCGAACCGCGCGACCTTCGAGGCGCAGCTTACCCGCGAGGTCAAGCGGCGGCTCTATCCCTTCGGCCCCTTTTCGGTCAGGCGCTCGCAGAGCACCGTGTTCGTTGAGCCGAAGGAGGACTTTTGCGATATGGAGGGGGCGTATACGACCCTGAAGCATATCTTCGGCTTCGTTGGGGTAACGCGCGCCGCCGTTGCCGAAAAGACGATGGAGAGCATCCTTCGGGTGGCAAGGGAGTATCTGCCGAGCCGCATGGCGGGAGCAAAAACCTTCCGTGTCGATGCCAAGCGCTCGGACAAGACCGTCCCCTTAGGCTCGCCCGAGATCGCCGCCCGAGTCGGCGGCGAGATCCTTTCGGCAATTCGCGGGATTAAGGTCGATCTGCATCACCCCGACGCCATGATCCGCGTTGAGGTGCGCGACACGCATGCCTACGTTCACGCCGCGCAGGAAAAGGGCGCGGGGGGACTGCCGCGCGCACGCTCGGGAAGGGGACGGCTGTTGCTCTCGGGCGGGCGCGATGCGCCCGTCGCCGGG
>JAFYMH010000010.1 GCA_017556685.1 Clostridia bacterium
CTGACGGCAAGCGAGGAGCGCACGACGGTCTTCACGACCATCCCATACGACGCCGGATGGAGAGTCACGGTGGACGGAAAGTCGGTCGAGACCTATGCTGTCCTTGACTCGCTCCTTGCCTTCGACGTGGCTCCGGGCGAGCATGAAATCGAGATGTCCTATTTCCCAAAAAGCTATTTCGTCGGCATCACCCTGTCGGCAATCGGCACCTCGGCGTTCCTTCTCATGATCGGTACCGAATTCATCCTGCGAAGGAAAGCAGACGCAAAAAACAAGAAAATTTGAGTTCAGAAAACGAGGAGTACGCTATGTTTTACTACGTCAGCGGCGAGCTTGCCTATCTTGAGAGCGGCTTTGCGGTCATTGATGCGGGCGGCGTTGGCTACAGGCTTACGATCAGCCTTCTCACCTATGAGAGCCTTGGCGCAAGGCGCGGAGAGCAGGTCCGTCTCTACACCTATCTTTCGGTGCGCGAGGACGGCGTTGAGCTCTTTGGCTTCGGCTCGGAAGAGGAGCTTCGCGCCTTCAAGCTTCTGACCGGAGTTTCGGGGGTCGGACCGAAGGCGGCGATGTCGCTTCTCTCGGTTTTGCCGAGCGACCGCCTGCTTTACGCCATCTGCACCGAGGACGTTAAAGCACTGGCAAAAGCCCCCGGAATCGGCGGAAAAACGGCAGCAAGGATCGTTTTGGAGCTAAAGGATAAGCTCTCGAAGGACGTCTTCCGAGAAAGCGGCATGACTGCCGCAGCTCCCGACGGCTCTCTCGCTCCTCAAAAGCACGCGCAGAGCGGAAAGATAAGCGAGGCGACCGACGCGCTTTCGGCACTCGGCTATGACCGCAGGGAGATCCTTTCGGCGCTTCGCGGCATTGACGTTGAGGGGCTTTCGCTTGAAGCGATCATTACGGCAGCTCTTAAGAAGTTCATGAAGGGATAAGAGAACAGTGGAACGGGAATTTGATTTTGAAAACCGCATCGTAACAAGTGAATACACGCAAAATGACACCGACGTGGAGTTCAGCCTTCGCCCGAAGACCCTTGACGAGTATATCGGGCAGAGCAAGATCAAGGAGAATCTGAAGGTCTACATGGAGGCGGCGAAGCTTCGCGGTGAGGCGCTTGATCACGTTTTGCTCTACGGCCCTCCCGGACTTGGAAAGACCACGCTCTCTGCCATCATTGCCTCAGAGATGGGGGTCAATTTCCGCACCACCTCGGGGCCTGCCATTGAAAAGCAAGGGGATCTCGCCGCCATTCTCACCAACCTCTCGGAAGGGGACGTCCTTTTCATTGACGAGATCCACCGTCTGTCAAGACAGATCGAGGAGATCCTTTATCCTGCGATGGAGGACTATGCTCTCGATATCATCATTGGAAAGGGCCCCTCTGCCCGAAGCATCCGTCTGCCGATCCCGCATTTCACCCTGATCGGCGCAACGACCCGTGCGGGACAGCTGACGACTCCTTTGCGCGACCGCTTCGGCGTTCTGCTCAAGCTTGAGCTCTACACCCCCGAGGAGCTTGCCACCATCATCAAGCGCAGTGCCTCGATCCTTGAGATCGAGATCACAGAGGACGGCGCCGCCGAGCTTGCCCGACGCTCGCGCGGAACTCCCCGAATCGCCAACCGACTTCTCAAGCGAACGCGGGATTTCGCTATCGTCAAGGGCAACGGCAGGATCGACCGGGAGCTTGCAAGACATGCCCTTTCGATGCTCGAGATCGACGAGCTCGGTCTTGACAGCACCGACCGCCGTATGCTCGAGGCAATCATCCGCTATTACGGGGGCGGCCCCGTCGGACTTGAAACGCTCGCCGCGACGACCGGCGAGGAGGCGATCACGATCGAGGACGTTTACGAGCCGTATCTGCTTCAGATCGGATTTTTGAGCCGTACGCCTCGCGGCAGATGCGTCACGCGCCTTGCCTACGATCATCTCGGGATCCCCTACGGAGGAGCAAAGCGAGAGGGGCAGATTGCAGGGCAAACGGCACTCTTTTCAAGCGACGGAGAATGACACTGCATGATTGCCTCTGTTATCATTTCGCTCCTGTGTTGTCTTGCCGTCATCCTGGCAGTCCTGTTTTTCCCGAGCATCCGCGTTTTAAGGTATCGGCTTCCAAGCTATCCGATCGTTGCACTGATCGGAGCCGCCCTTCTCCTTGTGACGGGGCTTTTGCCGATCCCGACCTTGATTTCGGGACTCGGCTCATCGGGCGCGGTCAATCCGATCAAGATCCTCGTCCTTTTCTTTGCGATGACCTCGCTTTCGGTTTATCTTGACGAGGTCGGCTTTTTCAGCTACCTTGCGGCGGCGGCACTCCGCCGCGCAGGGGGACGTCAGACGAGGCTCTTTCTTCTCTTCTATTTTCTCGTTGCGATCCTGACCGTCTTCACCTCAAACGACGTCATTATTCTGACCTTTACCCCCTTTATCTGCTACTTTACAAAGAGCGCACGCATTGACCCCATCCCCTATCTGTTTGCCGAATTCGTTGCGGCGAACACCTGGAGCATGGCACTCGTCATCGGGAACCCGACGAACATTTATCTTGCGGGGGGAGCGGGCATCGGCTTCTTCCCTTATCTTCGGGTCATGCTCCTGCCAACGGTTGCGGCAGGGCTCGTTTCGCTTGCCGTGCTCCTTCTGCTCTTTCGCCGACCGCTTGCCTTGCCGATGTCCCCGATTCCCGCCGAGGTGACCTTCCGACGACGGGCGCCGCTTGTGATCGGGCTTCTACATCTCTCACTTTGCACCCTTTTGCTTGCCGTCAGCTCGTACGTCGGGCTTGACATGTGGCTTATCGCCCTCGGCTTTTCGCTCTCGCTCTTCCTTTTCGGTGCGATAGCAGCCCTCCTTGACCGTCGGCGCCCCTTTGAGCTTCTGCGAACCCTGCTTCGCCTTCCCTACCAGCTGATCCCCTTCGTTTTGGCGATGTTTACTCTGGTGCTTGCCCTGCGCGCCTACGGCGTTTCAAAGGAGATCTTCACGTCTCTCGCCGCCCTCCCCGCCATTCCCACCTACGGCGTGCTTTCCTTCCTTTCGGCAAATCTGCTTAACAACATCCCAATGAGCGTGCTTTTCAGCTCGATCCTGTCCTTTTCGGAAAAGACCTCGCTCGGCGGCGTTTACGCTTCGATCGTCGGATCAAACCTCGGTGCTTATCTTACTCCCCTCGGAGCGCTCGCCGGCATCATGTGGTCCTCTCTGCTTTTGCAAAACGGCGTGAGGCTCTCCTTCCGGCGCTTTGTCGGATACGGCGCTCTGGTCGCGATTCCAACCCTTGCCGCCGCTCTGCTTTCGCTTGTACTCGTAACTGCATAAAAAGAAGGCTGTCTCAATATTTGAGACAGCCTTCTTTTTGATATGACGCTTTATGCCTCGGGCTCGGAGGGAGCGGGCTCGGCAGGGGTCTGCTCGGGCTCATCCGAGGGAAGCGTATACTCGGGAAGATCGTCAGTGAAGGTAAGCTCGCTGTTCTGGATCTTCCAGCCCGACATCAGCTCTGCCGTCTCGCCAAGGTCCTTGGCGGGATAGAGAGCGAAGTAGTTACCTACATAATAGGGGTTGACCGAGTAGCCGTAGGGAGGATTCTCGGGGAACTCAACCACGCCATTCTCAAGACGGTAGGTGGTATTTAGTACGCCGTACTGAAGCATGGTACGGTACTCGGGGTTCGAGTTGATCGCGTAAAGAACCTGCATTGCACGGTCGGGATCGATCGAATATGCCGAGATCGCGAACATCGAGGAGAAGATCGCAGAGCGGTTTGCCGTGGGGGTCTTCTCAACGTACCAGAAGCAATCGGAATCGAACTCGGTGCGCATCTCGTAATTGCCCTTGACAAGGCGAATGGGAGCATTCGCATCGTAAGGATCGGTAAAGGTATAATCACCGCTTCCCTCGATCAATGCACGAAGCGAAGCCGTGCTCTCCCAGTTGGTAAGGTCGCTTGCATGGAAATAGCCGAATTTCTCAGCAGCTGCCTTGTCAACAAGCAGATACTCGTACTCCCCCATCAGAGTGCAGTTCGGAATCGCGAAGGTTCTTCCGTCGATCTTTGCCTCGGTGAGGAAGGACTCGGTGATATAGTTCTTGATGTTACGGTACTTGGTCGATGCAAGGAAGTCGGTCAGCTCGTAGAGTCTTTCGGCATCAATGAGCTCGGTCAGCATCTCAAAGCTTGTGACGAGCAGGATATCAAACTGCGTATCCTTGATCTCGGGGAACATATTTCCGAGCACGATCTCGTTATCACCGCTTCCGGTATCCGCCTCGCGGGCGTCCTCGACGGCATCAAGCTTCATGTCAAGCCAAGCGGCGTACTCAGCGGTCGTCAGATTGATGAAATCAAGATGCGTATTGTGCGAGATCTCAAGCAGCGCGTTAAACTGGTTCTCCATCGTCGAGAGAGCCGCAACGTTCAGCTTCTCGTCGGTCACAAGGCAGAACGAAAGCGTTCTCTTCGGATTCAAATCGACAAGCTGATGCTTTTCGATATACTCCTTCGATTTATCGAGATCGGATTTTCCGCATCCGACAAGAGCAAGGCAGAGCATCGTCAGGAGAAGGAAAAGCCCCAGGAAACGTTTCATCATGGTCAAAAGATCCTTTCATTGCAAGGAAAGCCATGCGGCTCCCCACACCGAAAATACATACAATGGTATTTTACACTATTTTCTCCAAATTGTCAAGCGAAAATCCTTGGAAAGTCAAGTATTGACGAAAAAGCTTAAAATCAGAAATCGAGATAATCCTTAAGGGGCTTCGATCTGCTCGGATGGCGAAGCTTACGCAGTGCCTTTGCCTCGATCTGACGGATACGCTCACGGGTGATACGGAACTGACGTCCAACCTCCTCAAGGGTACGGGGACGGCCGTCCTCGATGCCAAAGCGGAGACGAAGCACCTGCTCCTCTCTTGGCGTGAGGGTATGAAGGACGTTACTGATCTGCTCGCGAAGCAGGGTTTGCGACGCCGCCTCGGAGGGGGCGGGAGAATCGTTGTCCTCAACGAAGTCGCCGAGATGCGAATCCTCCTCCTCGCCGATCGGGGTCTCAAGCGAAACCGGATCCTGCGCGATCTTCATGATCTCGCGGACCTTCTCGGGGGTCATGCCGAGCTCCTCTGCGATCTCGTCGGTGGTGGGCTCGCGGCCGTTCTCCTGCAGAAGCTGACGAGCGGTACGCGAGACCTTATGGATCGTCTCGACCATATGAACCGGGATGCGGATGGTTCTCGCCTGATCGGCAATGGCGCGCGTGATCGCCTGACGGATCCACCAGGTCGCGTAGGTCGAGAACTTATATCCCTTGCGGTAATCGAACTTCTCTACCGCCTTCATCAGACCGAGGTTGCCCTCCTGGATCAGATCAAGGAAGAACATTCCCTTTCCGACGTGGCGCTTGGCAATGCTGACGACAAGACGGAGGTTTGCCTCCACAAGCTCGTCCTTTGCCGCCTTGTTGCCGAGACTGATCTGCTCGGCAAGATACATCTCTCGCTCAGGCTCAAGAAGCGGGATCTTTCCGATCTCCTTCAGATACATACGGACGGGGTCATCGATGGCAAGACCCTCTTGTGCGAGCATCTTCTCCATCTTCTCGGGGGTATCGTAAAGCTCTGCCTCCTGTGCCGCCTCGCGGAGCTGCTCGTCCTCAATCTCGGTCGGCTCACCCTCAGAGGCAACCCCCTCAAGCTCGTACATCTTCTCCATCTGCTCGATGTCGAAGTCCATGTCGCCGATCGATTTGATGACCTCGTTCTTATCTCTCTCGATAATGTCGTCGATTTCCAGCTTTTTCTCGTTCATAGTTCACTTTTCCTTTATGTATCGTTTCTTTTTCTTTTCAGGATCCCGTCAAGCAGGGCAAGGGGGTTGCCCTCCTCTGCCATGCGCTTTGCAGAGACCTCGGAGCGAAGAGCGTCGAGTGCCGAGCGAAAGACCTCGTCGCCGTTTTCGGTCAGCTGCATGCGCGCAAGACGCATTTTTGTGATTCTCCCGATCTCATCGGGGGTAAAGCGCTCGTTTAAGATGCTGCTCTCAGATTCGTTTTCACTGAGCGCATCGCGGACGTATAGAAATACGCGGCGGGAAAATTCGGTATAAAAATCCGACTCGGAAAGGCTCGGAGGATCCGAAAAGATGCCCCGTCTGTGCCTCGTGTCAAGAAGCAGAAGCCCAAGCACCGTTTCCTCAAGACGCGCGATCTTCGGAACACGGGAATACTCGGGATTGACGCGGTCGGAATATCCCGTAAGCGACTGACGAAGCGACTGATGCTCCTTGGTGCTGACCTCCCTCTTACGGCGCCTGACGCTCTTTTCAACGTCGTCGGCAAGGCTCTTTTGGGACAACTCAAAGCGCTTTGCCGCTATCCCGACGTAGACCTCGCGCTCGACGCTGCTCGAAACGGCGGCGATGATCTCGCGAAGCTCTGCAAGAGCGCGGAGCTTATCATCGGGGTTTTCAATATCGTATTTCGCAACGATGCGCGAAAGATGATACTGAAACTTCGACTGACTGCCGTCAAGCACCCGCGCGAAGGCGTCGCGGCCAAATCGCCTGATATACTCGTCGGGATCCTTGGCATCGCGCATCGTCAGCATCGAGACCTCAATCCCAACCTCCTCAAGGAGCCGGGTCGCCTTATCGGCGGCGCGCCGCCCTGCCTCGTCCATATCGTAGGAGATCACGACCCGCTTGGTGTATCGGCTCATGATCCGCGCCTGATCCGCCGTGATCGCCGTTCCGAGGGTCGCGACCGCCTCGGGAAAGCCTGCGGCGTGCAGAGCGATAACGTCCATATATCCCTCGCAGAGAATGAGACGCTCGGAGGCGGCGTTCTTTGCAAAGTTCAGAGCAAACAGGTTTCGGCTCTTTTTGAAAACGGGGGTATCCGAGGAGTTTTTGTATTTCGGAGTGCTATCGTCCATCACGCGGCCGCCGAAGGCGACAACGTTTCCCGAAACGTCGATGATCGGAAACATCACGCGATTACGGAAGGAATCGTAAAGCGCCCCGTTTCGCTCGCTCTTGCCTGAAAGGAAGGCGGCGATCAGCTCGTCCTCGCGGTACCCGAGCGAAAGCAGATGGCGCGTCAGAGGCGCATCGTACCCTCCCGGCGCATAGCCGAGCCCGAAGTGACTGACGGTGGCGCGGTCGAGCGCTCGCTTTTCGGTGAGATACGCAAGTGCCGCATCGGCACCCGGCGTATGGGCAAAGAGCGCGGTGTGAAAGAACTTTGCCGCCTCGCGGTTCATCTCAAGCATCCGACGGCGGTCAAAGCGCGGGGTCGTACCGTAGCTGTCGCTTTGCACCACCGTTACCCCTGCGCGCTTTGCCAGAAATTCGACGGCGTCGGGATACTCAAGATTCTCGATGCGCCGAACGAAGGAGATCGCATCTCCCCCGGCACCGCATCCAAAGCAATAGAAGCTTCGGCTTGCGGTAAAGACGGTAAAGGAGGGGGATCGCTCGCTGTGGAAGGGACAGAGCCCCTGAAGATTCGAGCCTGCGCGCTTTAGCGTTACGTAGCCCGAGATCAGCTGCTCGATATCGGTCCTTGCAAGGATCTCCTCAATGACCTCGTTTGCAATTCTCATACCGGACCTCCTCTCCAGACGTCGGGAATGAACAGACGTCTGTAAAGATCGACGGCATAGCGGTCGGTCATGCCAGAAATATAGTCGCATACGGCGCGCCCGATCCCCTCGCGATCAAGGATCTGAAGGTAGAGGGCGGGCATCTCCTCGGGATGCTCGGTGAAATATCCGTAAAGACTGATGAGAAGCTCGATCGCCTTTCCCTCCTCCGCCTTGGCGGCAGAGTTGGTATAAACGTGCTCGGTCAGAAAGGCGCGAAGGCGCATCATCGCATCGTAGATCTCGGGGATCATCTTGATCTCGGGACTGTTTTCGGATGCGGTAATGACGGCGCTCACCATCGTATTGATCCGCTCGCTGTAGCCCCTGCCGAGAATATCGAGCAGATCCTTTGGGATCTCGTCAAGCGAGAGGATCCCCGCACGGCAGGCATCGTCGATGTCATGATTGATATAGGCGATACGGTCGGCAAATTTAACGATCACCCCTTCAAGGGTGGACGCCATAGATTCGCCGGTATGATTGACGATTCCGTCACGAACCTCGTAGGTAAGATTCAGTCCCATGCCGTCATTTTCGAGGATGTCGACGACGCGCAGGCTCTGCTCGTAATGGGCAAACGAGGGGTCAAAGCATCTTCGAAGCGCAAGCTCTCCCGCATGCCCGAACGGAGTATGCCCAAGATCGTGCCCAAGCGCTGCCGCCTCGGTCAGATCCTCGTTGAGCGTGAGCGCACGGGCGATGATCCGCGCAATCTGCGTGACCTCAAGAGTATGGGTCATACGGGTTCGGTAATGCTCCTCGATCGGGGAAAGGAAGACCTGCGTTTTATGCATCAGGCGCCGAAAGGATTTGGAATGCAGGATCCTGTCGCGGTCGCGCTGATACTCGGTTCGGGTGGGCGAGGGGGTATACGCCCCTGCTCTTCCGCGGGTGTTGGCGGTCAGCTGTGCATAGGGCGAGAGCGTTTGCCTTTCACGCTCGAGAAATACGTCGCAAATACCTGCCATCGAGGCTTTTCCCCCTTTCTTTTTCTTTTCAAATATAATATACGCACGAGAGATCGTATTTTCTTCTTTTTTCGGAAAATTTTTTAATTTAATCCGTCTGCCGTAAAATCGATCGGCACGCCGTCGAAAAACAGCTCCTCAATCGAAAAGACGGCGCGTCCTGCCGTCAACTCGGTCAGCTCTGTGAGAAAGGATAGAAGCTCGTCCTCGGGCAAACGAAGCGACAGGCGCACGTCAACGCCAAAGTCGCTTTCAAGGATCGGGATAGCTCGCCTTGAAAGGAGCGGCGCGATCCTTGGATGGTCGGCGTAGGAAAGCAGAAGCTCAAGGCGGCGAAAGGGCTGCATCGAGACGATCCCCGCCGCGCGAAGTGCATCGGCCGCCGCACGTCCGTAGGCTCGGACGAGCCCTCCCGTTCCAAGAAGCGTTCCTCCGAAATAGCGGACGACAACGACGGCGGCGTCAACGATACCGCCTTTGCGAATTGCATCGAGGGTCGGCATTCCTGCCGTTCCCTGAGGCTCTCGGTCGTCGCTGTAGCGCATCAGAGAGCGATCCCGCAGAAGATAGGCGTATACGTGATGTCTTGCGTCGGGATACCGCCCCTTGATCTCACCAATGAGGGCAAGCGCCTCTTCCTCGGTGGTAGCGGGGGCGGCAAAGCCCAAAAAAACCGATTTTTTCTCCTCGTAGCGAGATTCACCGCGCCGAAGGATGGTAATATAGCTACTCGACACCGATCTCATACCGCGAAAGACGGCCGTATTGCTTTGCATCCAGCACCGCCCGAACGCGGATCCCTCCCTCCTCGTAATCAACCGATTTGACGGTTGCACCCGAATAAAGGGCGCTGAGATGTCCCTGCTCGTCGTAGGGGATCAGGAGCGTGACCTCCCGCTTCATCTCGGAGATGACCGACTCGATCTCCGAAAGCAGAAGCTCGACCCCCTCTCCGGTCTTAGCCGACAGATAGATCCGCCTGCCCTCTCTCGAAAAGCCGCCCGAGAACTCGGCAAGACGATCGCATTGATTCATGACGTAGACCGTCGGCTTCCCTGCCGCGCCGAGGTCGGAAAGGGTCTTTTCGGTCGCCTCAAGCTGCTCCTCGGACTCGGGGTCGGCGGCGTTTGCAACGATGAGAAGGATATCGGCGTGCGCCGCCTCCTCAAGGGTCGAGCGGAACGCCTTGACAAGATGATGCGGAAGCTTGCGGATAAAGCCGACCGTATCGGTCAGTAGCACGGTTTCGCCCATTGGAAGCGAAAGACGGCGGGTCGTGGGGTCAAGGGTTGCAAAAAGCTTGTCCTCGGAAAGAACCCCCGCCCCCGTGAGATAATTCAGAAGAGTCGACTTCCCCGCGTTGGTATAGCCGACTAAGGCAAGGCGGATCATGCCGCTTGCGTCACGGCTCGCACGCATAATACGGCGGTTATGCTCCATCTCGGCAAGCTGTCGGTCAAGAGAAGCGATCCGCTCCTTCATGCGGCGGCGGTCGATCTCAAGCTTGGTCTCACCGGGGCCGCGCGTACCGATTCCGCCTCCAAGGCGCGAAAGCTCTCCTCCGTGCCCGACAAGGCGCGGCGCGGTATACCGAAGCTGAGCAAGCTCGACCTGAAGCTTTCCCTCGCCTGAGGTGGCGTGGAGCGCAAAAATATCAAGGATGAGCATGCTTCGGTCGATCACCTCGACCGTCCCCCCGAGATCGTCCTCAAGGTTTCGGATCTGCGCGGGAGAAAGCTCACCGTCAAAGACGGCAAGCGTGATCCCGTTTGCCTCGGCAAGCTCTCGGATCTCCCGAACCTTGCCTTTCCCAAGCAGGGTACGGGGATCGGGCGAGTCCTTTGCCTGCAAAACGCGCGCAAAAACGGCCCCGCCCGCCGTATCGAGAAGGCGGGAAAGCTCGTCAAGGCTTCTCTCGGCCTCATCTACCGTTGTTCCTCGGGTCACAAGTCCGAAAAGGATCGCGTCCCGAACCGTCAAATTTTCCATCTTTACTCCTTTCAGCAGAAAAGAAAAGCCCCGTGCAGAGAGAATTTCCTACTCCCTACACGGGTTCTCTGATCGAAGTCGATCATGCCGCAATGCGGAACTTACTTTTTGCTGTTCTGCTGCTGCATAGCGAGACGGCGCTTAAATCTGTCAACGCGTCCGCCGGCATCCACGAACTTCTGTTTTCCGGTAAAGAAAGGATGGCACTTCGAGCAGATATCAACCGTCAGATCGCCCTTGGTCGAACGACTGGTAACAACTTCTCCACATGCACATTTGATCGTGACTTCTTTATATTCCGGATGCAAGCCCTTCTTCATGAATGAACACCTCACCTTCACATAAATATCGCAAGTATTATAGCACAAGGCGAGATAAAATGCAATAGCTTTTTGAAAGAAAAATGAGTATTTTCAGATTTTTTCCGCCATTTCGCGCCGAAGCCGCTTCATGATCTTCTTTTCAAGGCGGGATATGTAGGATTGCGAGATACCAAGATGCTCGGCGACCTCCTTTTGCGTCATCTCGCGCCGCCCCTTGAGCCCAAAGCGCAGCTCAACGATCGTCTTCTCGCGCTCGGTGAGGGTTGCAACCGAGCGACGAACGAGCATCCGCTCCTCGCTTTCCTCAATGTGGCGGCAGACCGAATCGGGCTCGCTTCCGAGCACGTCGGAGAGCAAAAGCTCGTTTCCGTCCCAATCGGAAGAAAGCGGCTCGTCAAAGGAGATGACGCGGTGCTTTCCGTGATTTTTGCGGAGAAACATCAGGATCTCGTTTTCGATACAGCGCGAGGCGTAGGTCGCAAGCTTGATATTCTTATCGGGGCAAAAGGTCGAGACTGCCTTCATAAGTCCGAGCGTTCCGATCGAGATCAGCTCCTCGATGCCAACGCCGCTCGACTCGAATTTTTTGGCGATGAAAACGACGAGGCGCAGGTTGTGCTCGATCAGAAGCGCGCGCTTGCTTTCATCACTGCGAAAGGCTGAGATCGCCTCCTGCTCCTCGCTCTGCGAAAGCGGCGGAGGAAGAACGTCGGCGCCGTTGATATAATGGATCGCTCCCTCATCGCCTTCAAAAAGGGATCGAATTCTTCCTATGATCTCCCGAAGCTTCCCTATCAGCATTGACCGTCCTCCTCTATCTATGACCGTACGATGCCCGACGGAATGATCCCGTCGCATCCTCGAAAGCCGTCCCGCTCACCGTCTCCGAGTCCAAGCAGGGCGCTGAGCTGCCGTCTTTTCCCCGAGCGAAGGAGCTCGACCCTGTCGGGGCGGTAGCCGTGCATCACCCGACGGCCGTTTACGGTTTTACAAACAATGGCGTAGTAGCGCCGCCGCTCCTCTCCCGTAAGGCTCGGAAGCTCCCCCTCCCCCGAGGATAGGATCGCGCTCGGCAAAAGCCCCGCGGCGCTCTGCCTTGAGAGAATGATGACCGCCTTCCCCGAAAGCGGCTCGCGCAAAAAGCAGGCGTTGTCAACGAGCAGCTCAAGCGTTCGTCTTGCGCTCCCGACCGTTATGCGAACACGAACCGAGCGCTCCTCGCCGACCCCCGAAAGCCTTGCGGAAAGACGGACGAGAAGATACCCGATCAGGGAAAGCAAAAGGAAAAAGACAAGCTTCCCACCCGTGTCGGCTCGAACAGAGTTGGCGCCGAAATAGGCGCGGAGCTGCGACCAGATGAGCGTTATGATCCCCCCGAAAAGGGCGGAAAGAAGCCAAACGGCAAGACAGCTTCGCAGATAGCGAGAGAGGGCTCCGAATCCGAAGGCGATGCGAACCATAAGAAAAAGGGCAAGCGTCGTCAAAACGAGCGCAAGCGCTCCGGACAAAAGAATGGTTGCGAAAACGGCGTAGATTCCCCCAAAAAGAGAGGCAAGGATGATCCTGAGCCTTGTCGAGTCCCGCCTCAGAAGCCGCGCCGTCAGGCTCAGGATCAGAAAATCGGAGGAAAAATTCATGAGAAAGAGTACGTCCACGTAGACCGTACGCACAAGATCTCCCCCCTTTCGGCTTCTGTGCTTACATTATACGCCTCCCCCCATGCCGAATATGTCGCATTCTCTTGGCTAAAAGCACAAAAAAAGAAGCAGACACTTTCGTATCTGCTTCTTTTGAGAACCGGATCAAAGACCGCGCTTAACGTAGGTCGTATGCAGGATCTCGTGTGCCTTGTGGCTGCCGGGCTCGCCAAGGAAGTCCTTGTAAAGAGCCTGGATCACGGGGTTGTCGTGCGAACGGCGAACGGCGAGCTTCTCATCTGCATTGTAGAGGATCGCTGCTCTCTTTGCACGGATGTTCTCGTTGTTGCGAACGACAGCGGGAACGATCGGCTGACCGCCACCATTGACGCATCCGCCGGGGCAAGCCATGACCTCGATGAACTGAACGTCCACCTCGCCTGCCTGAACAGCCTTCAGAAGCTTCTTCGCATTCTTGGTGCCGGAGCAGACTGCAACCTTAACGGTGAGGTCGCCGAGCTTGTACTCGCCGAACTTAATGCCCTCGATGCCGCGGATCGAGCTGACGTCGAGCTTCTCAAAGGAGGTCTTGCCGAGAACGTCAGCAGCGGTTCTGAGAGCCGCCTCCATAACGCCGCCGGTTGCACCGAAGATGACGCCGGCACCCGAGCCGTAGCCGATCGGGCTATCGAACTCCTCGTTGGGCAGAGCCTTGAAGTTGATGCCTGCCTCACGGATCATCTTAGCGAGCTCGCGGGTCGTGATCGCGTAATCGACGTCGGGAACACCTGCGGCGTTCTGATCGTCACGCTTGACCTCGAAC
>JAFYMH010000135.1 GCA_017556685.1 Clostridia bacterium
CGACGAGGGATACACGGCGTGCGGATCCTGTAAGCCTTAAAAATAGGGGCTGCTATGCGTGATACTCCAAATCGAGTATCACGCTATGAATTGCAAGCGAGCTTGCATGAATTGACTCTGCGAGTCATGAATTGCAGTAAACTGCATGAATTGCCCTACGGGCATGGATGCTCGCTTCCAATTCAATTCATGGAGGAGGCGCACGCCGACGAGAAATCATGGCGAAGCCAATTCATGATGCATCAGCATCAATTCATCTACTAAAACAAACAGAGCAAGAATAAGAGGAAAATCCTTCTATTCTTGCTCTTTCACTTACCGCAGTTGGCTCTGAAATGCAACCGCCTTGCCGAGGATCTTGATGCGGTCAAGCTCGGCGCCGAGATAGACGAGCGGCGCGTATCTCGGGTTCTCGGGGGTGAGGATCAGCTTGCTCTCCTCGGGATAGTAGTACACGCGCTTTAGGGTCGCCTCTCCGTCGATGATGACAACCCCGATCTCGCCGTTATCGACCGATTCCTGCTTTCGCACCATGACGAGATCGCCGTCGTGGATGCGCGCGCCGATCATGCTGTCGCCATGCGCCCGAAGGCAGAAATCGACGCTGAGCTTATCGTCAACCGAAACGTAGCTCCCCTGCTCCTCCTCCGCCCAGATCGGCTCGCCGCAGGCGATCTCCCCGAGCATCGGCACGCGCTTTGTCCGAAGCGGCAGAAGGGTTGCCTCCCCCGCCTCGCTCGACCATCCGACGAGCACCGACGGGGAGATCCGAAGGAAGGAGGCGATCTGCGCGATCTTCTCGCTCGGGATATTCGAGATCTTTCCGCTCTCGTATCTTTGGATGGTCTGCTTGCTCGTTTTAAGCTCTGCCGCGACCTCCTCAAGCGTATACCCCAGCGCCCGACGTCTTTCCCGCATTTTCTTTCCGATGCTCATGATCTTTCCTCACTTCTTTTTTTGTTCAAGCTGCTTTTTCCCCATTATAGCACAAAATAACGCGATATGCAACCCCTTTTTCAAAATTTTCACCGGTTGCGTTACTTTCATGCCCAAAAGAATGAGATGCGAAAGCAACGCATCTCATTCAAAAAGCGAAAGAAAGGGGATCGATTCCCGGTTTAAAGAAAACTCCCGCCCCGCAAGATAGGAAAGGGTCGGATAGCCCGAGAGATCGCTCGGGAAGGCAAGGCGGTGGGAGGCAAGCGCCTGATGGGAATACCCAAGGGCACGGTCGGTGCGGTTGACGCCGTACTTCCCATCCCCGAGAAGCGGATGCCCAAGATGGGCAAGATGGGCGCGGATCTGATGCGTCCGTCCCGTCAGAAGCTCGACCTCAAGGAGTGCGAGTCCATCCTTTTCCTTGAGCGTTCGGTACCCCGTTGCGATCTCCTTTGCGCCGCGCGGAGGATTTTCGTCGTAGATCCGAACCGTTTTGGTTTTTTCATTTTTGAGAAGATAGGCGCGATAGACCCCCTGCCGCGGACTCGGCACGCCGTGCACGGCGGCAAGATAGCGCTTTTCAAGCCTTCTCTCTCGGATCAGCGCGTTCATCTCGCGCAGAGCAGATGCGTTTTTTGCGGCGATGACGATCCCCGCGGTATTGTGGTCAAGGCGGTTGCAGAGCGCAGGGGCAAAGGACGCCTCGGATGCGGGATCGTACTCCCCTTTTCCGAAGAGATACGCCTGCATCGCCGTCAGGAGCGTATCGGTGCTCCCCGCGTCATCCTCGTGCACCGTCACGCCCGCGCGCTTATTGATGAGAAGGAGATTTTCGTCCTCATAGACGATCGCAAGGCGCGTTTTGATGCGCGAAAGCTCAAACGCTCCGCGCTTTTCGCCCCTCTCGAACAGATCGTCCGGCAAAAAGAGCAGAAGTATATCGTTTTCCTCTAGCATCTGATTTGGCTCGGCGCGGCGGCGGTTGACCTTGATCTTCTTCTGTCGGATCGCGCGGTAGAGAAGCGACTTCGGAAGCGAGGGAAAGGCCTTCGTAAGAAATTTGTCAAGCCTTTGTCCCGCATCGTTTGCGGCAATCTTAACCTCTCGCACGGTCGTCCCTCCTTTTCCCCCTTAAAGTGAGGCTGCCTCAAGCGATTTGAGACAGCCCCCATAGCCGCTGTCAGGCGCGGCGTCCCTTCTTTTTCAGTCTGCGAAGCTTCTCCTGCCTTGCGCGGCGGACGGCGTCGTAGATCATATAACCCGAGCCTCCGACGAGCAGAAGGAGAACGAAGCCCATAAAGAGATAGGTTCCGAGATAGTTTCCGCCCTCGCCGGGATCGACTCCAAGCTGCGCCCAGAGGCGGTTGAGAGTCCTTTGCGTGTCATCGTCAAGGAAATGATAGTACTGCGTGGCATCCTCGCGCCCCGCATAGCTGTCGGGCATGGTATAAAGGATATCGTAATACTCGGTGCCGACGGCGTAATCGTAATCGGGATGGGTCACGACCGCGGTATTCGGCGAGGCATAGCAGATATAGTTGGCATTTGCCGTCGCAACGTCGGGGTCGAGCATGAAGTTGATGAAAAGCTCTGCCGCACCCTTATTCCTTGCGCTCTTTGGGATGCACATCGAGTCGATAAAGATATTGGTTCCCTCGATCGGGTAGAAGAAATCAAGATCCTCGTTCTCCTGCATCATCGAAAGGCAATCGCCGGCATAGTACGCCGCCATTGCCGCCGCGCCGTTCTCCATCTTATTGTAGACCTCGTCCATCAGATAGATGCAGTCCTGGCGCGAGAGCTTCTCGTACGCCGCCTGCCAATCGGCAGGGTC
>JAFYMH010000136.1 GCA_017556685.1 Clostridia bacterium
GATGAGATTTTTCGCGCCCGGCATCATTCCCTTCTGCACGTGCGCGCCAAAGCCGCCGATGAAGTTGATCCCAAGCTCGACGGCAGCCCTTTCAAGCACCTCGGCAAGGCGCACGTAGCTCTCGGGGGAAAGTCCGCCCCCGACGTAGGAGATCGGCGTTACCGAAACGCGGCGGTTGATGATCGGGATCCCATAGGTTCTCTCAAGCTCGGAGCAGACCGAAACGAGGTTCCTTGCCGAGCGCGTGATCTTATCGTAGATCTTCTCCTCAAGTCTTTTCGGATCGTCCGAGATGCAGTCGAAAAGAGAGATCCCCATCGTAACGGTTCGAATATCGAGATTCTCCTCGCGGATCATCTGTATGGTTTCAAGAATATCTGCGGTGTTGAGCATGCTGTTTTCCTTCCGTGACGTCAAACGTGATGCATAGTATTGAAAATGTCCTCGTGCATGGCGCGGATCTCAAGCCCCTTTTCGGCACCGCGCTGGGAAAGCGCCTCGGCAAACTCGGAGAATCCGACCGAAAGCTCCTCAAGCTCGACGAGCATGATCATCGCGAAATACTCGCGCATAACGCTCTGCGTAATATCAACGATGTTCGCCCCGTAGGACGAGCAGATGCCGCTCACCTCGGCAATAATTCCGATGCTGTCCCGTCCGATGACGGTCACGACTGCTTTCATTTCGAAGTCCTCTTTTCTTGTGTGATCTGTTTTCCTTCTTATTATACACGAATAGCGCCTTAATTGCAATAGAATCGCCGAGAAAAAAGAGAAGCTTTTCGTCTGAAGGTTGAAATGCCCCGTCTTTTGTGCTATAATGGCAATAGTGAAGGGATCGCCCCCGTCGCCCGAGCGAGCCGACCGAGAGCCGTCCCGAAAGGAGCGCCCATGAAGAAAAACGGACTTCTTCTTCTTAATAAGCCCGAGGGGATCACCTCGCATACCGCCGTTCGCATCGTACGCCGTCTTGTCGGCGCCGACAAGGCGGGGCATACGGGAACGCTCGACCCCATGGCGACCGGGGTCCTGCCGATCCTCATCGGCCGCGCCGTCAAGGCGAGCGAATATCTGACCGAGGCGGACAAGCATTACGTCGCCGTGATGCGGCTCGGGCTTACCACCGATACCGAGGATATTACGGGAAGGATCCTTAGCACGTCAAACGATATCCCCTCCTCGGACCGCGTTTTCCGCGCCGTCCGAAGCTTTATCGGCGAGATCGAGCAAACGCCGCCGATGTACTCCGCCGTTCGCATTGGAGGCAAGCGCCTGATGGAGCTTGCGCGGCAAGGGCAGGTAGTCGACCGTCCGTCGCGGCGTGTTTCGATCTACAGCATCGACGCGATCGCCCTCTCGGATCGCGAATATTCTCTTGACGTCGTTTGCTCAAAGGGAACCTACATCCGCACCCTTTGTGCCGATATCGGGCGCGCCCTCGGCTGCGGCGCCGTAATGAGCGCGCTTTGCCGTACCGAGACCTGCGGCTATACGCTTGCCGATGCGCATACGCCAAGCGAGCTTGAGGCGATGAGCGAAAAGGAGCTTGACAGCCTCATCCTTGGGGTCTCCGAGATCTTCTCCAAATACCCGACCTACTCCCCCGAGCCCTTCTTCGTGCATCTGACGAAAAACGGACTTTCGGTCGAGCTTCGTAAGCTTGCGGGGCTTCCCGTGCAAGACGAGGGCGCGCGCCTTCGCCTGCTCGACGGGGATGGAGAATTCTACGCGCTTGCCGAAATTACGCGGCGCGAGGACCGTCTGACCTTAACTCCGCTAAAGCAATTCTGACCCCATTTTAAGACGAAAGGAGTCCGCCATGGCAACCGAGCGAAAATGGACCGAGGCGCAAAGCGCCGCGATCCGCGAGAGAAACCGAACCCTTCTTCTGTCCGCCGCCGCGGGCTCCGGAAAGACCGCGACCCTGACCCGTCGTGTGATCGAGAGCATCATCGACCAAGGCGCGCCAACCGATGTTACGCGCCTGCTCGTCGTGACCTTCACCAACGCCGCGGCGGGAGAGCTGCGCGAGCGCATCTCGGATGCGATCGAACAGGAGCTTCGGAAAAACCCGGGAGACCTCCGCCTTGCAAAGCAGCTGCTTCTGCTTCCCGACGCCGACATCTGCACCATCGACGGCTTTTGCCGCAAGCTCATCCGCGAGCATACGGCAGAGCTCGGACTCTCCCCCGATTTCCGCGTCGGAGACGAGGCGGAGACTGATACGGTCATGCGCTCGGTGATGGAGCAGCTCGTCAAGGGCGCCTACGAGGGCGCCGAGCCCTTTGCAAGCGAAGAGAGCTTCGGGCGTTTTGCCGACCATCTCGTCAGCTCGAAAAACGAGGCATCTCTTATCGACGTCCTCTGCCTGCTCTATGAAAAAACCGACGGATTTGCGGGCGGCGTTGCCTTTTACCGAAACTATGCCGAGCTCGTTCGGTCGATGATCGGGCTTCCTCCCGAGAAAACGCCGTGGGGAAAAAGGCTCGCTCTCTCCTGTGCTCGCTTTGCCGAGGAATACCGCATCGCCCTTTCGGCGGCTTGGGAGGCGGCGCTCGCCTCCTCCCCCGACGTCAAGACAAAGTACGGCCCTGCAGCCGAAGGCGATCTTGCCTTCCTTGGCGAGCTCTCGACGGCAAGCGAGGGAGGGTACGAAGCCGTCCGCCGTTGCCTTTCGAGCTATCAAAGCCAAGGCCTCAAGGGTGTCCGTAACGCAAGCGAGGAGACCGAGCGCTTCAAGGAGCTTCGAACGCGCTTTAAGGCGAAGCTCAAGGAGATCTCAGCCGCCTTCCTCTACGACCCCCTGCAGTGGCAGGCCTTTTTGTGCGAGTTCTCCGAGGTGACCGATTGTCTTGCGGGACTTATGACGCGCTTTGACGAGCTGTTTTCGCTCGAGAAGCGGCGGAAGAATCTTCTCAGCTTCGGCGATCTTGAGCATTTCGCCCACAGGCTTCTGATCGAAAACCGAGAGCCCACCCCCCTGGCACTTGAGCTTCGGGCGCATTACGACGCCGTTTACGTCGACGAATACCAGGACGTCAACTCGCTCCAGCACGCCATCTTTGAGGCGATCGCGGGAGAGCGGGGGCGCTTTATGGTCGGCGATATCAAGCAGAGCATCTATTCCTTCCGTCTTGCAGAGCCTGACATCTTCGCTTCTCTGCGCGCGGCGTTTCCGCCGCTTGAGACGGCGGGAGATTCCCCCCGCGCGTCGATCTTCATGAGCGAAAACTTCCGCTGTGACAAGACGGTCATCGACTTCGTCAACGCGGTGTTCGACCGTCTGCTCGGCGTGGCGGGCGAATCGATCGGCTACCGTCCCGAGGACCGCCTGACCTTTGCGAAGGCCTCGGTTGAGGGGGTCGAGCCGACCCCTGCCGTGCTCGCGGTCTTTCATAAGGAAAAAAGCGCGGCAGGCGAAAGCGAGGATGCCTCTGAGGATGCACAGACGTCAGACCCCGAGCCGCTTTGGGTCGCCGATGAGATCGAGCGGCTTCTTAGGGAGGGGCGCCTATCAAACGGAGGGGCGATCGAGCCGTCGGACGTTGCGATCCTTCTTCGGTCAACCAAGAGCCGAGCCGCCGTCTACCGTGACGCCCTTCGGAAAAAGGGGATCCCCGCCGTCTCGGAGGAAAAGGATGACTTTTTCTTAAATCCCGAGATCCTTCTTGCTCTCTGCCTTCTCAATACCGTTGACAACCCCCGTCGGGACATTTACCTTTCGGGTCTTCTTCTCTCTCCCCTGTACCGATTCCATGCCGAGGAGCTGGTCGAGATCCGCTCGGAATCCGAAAAGAGCCTTCCGCTCTACGATGCACTCGTTGCCTATGTTGAGAGCCATCCCGATTTTGAAAAGGGCAGGCGCTTTCTCTCGCGTCTTCGCTTCCTGCGCGAATCGGCAGAGGGAATGCCGATCGACCGCTTGCTTTCGCTTCTCTTCTCCGAGACCGGGCTTCTTTCGGTCGGCGGAGCCGACGGAAGGGGCGGACGGCAGAACCTTCTTCTGCTCTACCATTATGCAAGAAGCTTTGCCGCCTCGTCCTTTAAGGGGCTCTATCAGTTCATTGAATACCTAAACGAGATCATCCGAAACCGCCGCAGCTTCCGCTCGGTCAGCGAATCGACCGCCGACCCGAGGGCGGTTCGCATCATGACGATCCACGGCTCAAAGGGACTTGAGTTCCCGGTTTGCTTTCTTTCGGACTGCGGCAGGAGCCTGCGCCCGAAGGAGCTTCGCAGTACCTGGCTTTTCGACGGAGAGCTCGGCTTTGCGCTCATGCTCCGCGACCGAACCGGCTTTGCCAGGATCGAAAATCCCATCCGATCGGCAATCGCCGACAGGATCACCCAAAGGACGGCGGAGGAGGAGCTTCGGCTTCTGTACGTCGCGCTCACCCGAGCGCGGGAGAGGCTTTACGTCACGGGATGCGTTCCCGCCACGCAAAGCTTTGAAA
>JAFYMH010000137.1 GCA_017556685.1 Clostridia bacterium
CCTTCGGCAAGTTATGATTGGCTTCGCCAAGTTTGAAGTTGCAGGAGAATCAAAATGCCTGATAGCATTTTGAGAACCAAATCGAAAGATTTAGCCAAAGACATTGTTTTCTTGTGTAGAACTATGCCGCAAAGCGGCGAAAAAAGGATGAGAAATTTTCACGATTTCTCATCCTTTTTCTTTAATTCAACTTGAGAGCAAAGCCCCGTAGGGCGGGGGTTTACCTCCCGCCGCACGTTTTTCGGCGGCAGCAAGCCGCCGCCCTACGTCACTCTTCACTCTATTTTGATATCATGATATCATGATATCAAAATAACCTTGATTTAGAGGATTTCGTCGCGCAAGCGATTTCATTCCCTCCCCCTGCCCTACAGCTGAAAGAGGACGAAGAATTGCAATAATTCTTCGTCCTCTTTTCTTGGGTACAAACACGCTTTTTAGTTATGAGTTATGAGGCTCGCTTAGCTCGCCGCGATGAGCTTGCTTTGCAAACGTTATGATATGATTGCCCGTCTGCTCTATACTTGGCGTAGCCAATCATAACCCATAACTTGCCCGAAAGGGCAATCATAGTTATTTAACCAGGGTCAGAGCAGTCACCATCGCATCGGTCACGGTCTCATGTACCTTGATCTCGTCGAGATAGACGGGGCACTCGGCGTTTTTCGCGCCAAGGGTCTCGGCGTAGAGGTTGAGCGTGTTCTTCTCGAAGCTTCCGAGATGCTCCTTGATCTTGAGGTCAAGGCGGAAGCGATGGTCGGTCCACTCGCCGGGTTTCGTGGTATAGGAGCTGACGTACGCCTTACCGTCGATCGGAACCGACTCGACGTCGTAGCAGACGAGCTTTCCGCTTGCAAAGCCGAGCTGGCGCACCGCGGTATCGTACACCGAGGCGCTGACCTGGAAGCGCCGTCCGAAATCGCCGTCGTTAAAGCGGTCGGCAAAGCAGATGCGAACGAGCTCCTGCGCGCCGTTATAATACGAATGGTAGGGCAAAAATCTTCCGTCTGGCTCAATATCGGCAACCTTGAGAGAGCCGCCGCCGCCCTTTCTGTCAAGCTCGTCGGTGACGTAGAGTCTGACGGGGCTTGCCTTTGCCGTCGTGGGGGTCGAGATCCCGCGCGGAAGCGCGTCGCCGGGGTTGTCAAAGCTCTCGCTGTAAACGTGGTATTCCCCGCTCTTACGCTCGGTTCTGAGGGTGATATTTCCCTTTGTGCCCTCTGGCAGAGCAAGCTCGTAGGTTCCAACACCGCCGATCGGCACTCTCGCAAGCTGCCGTCCGTTTTCGTCGAGGGCAAGCACGGCGCAGGCGGCGTCGTTTCCGACGTAAAAGCGCACGGCGCGGGTCCCCTCGGGGATCGCAAAGGAAAGGGGTCTGTCATAGTCAAGCCGTGCCGAGAGCGCCAGCTCCTCGGTCTCCTCTGCAAGAACGATAAAGCTTGCGCTCATCGGCGCCTTGATCGCCCTACCCTCTGCCGAGAGAAGATCCCCCGGAACCGATACGGTATAGCTCTCGCCCGAGCGAAGCTTATGCGGGATGAGCTCAAAGCAGGTCCTGCCGTAGGAGGCGATCGCCGTATAGGCAACCGACTCTCCCGTCGAGTCAAAGAGAGCAATCCTCTCCGCCTCTGCCTCGGGGATCGAGGCGTTAAAGCGGATCTCGATCCGCGCGTCAGGCTTGACCGTGCTCCCCGACGTCGGCAGGATATACTCGCATCTCGGCGAGCCGTCCTTTAAGTAATAATGCGCCATCTCAAAGAGCGCCACCATGCTGTCAACGCCGGTATCGCGGTCGGGCCCGACCCCAAAGGAATGTCCGACCTTCGGGCAGAAATAGCCGAGGGCAGGGATGTCGTGGGTATAGGCGCGGCTCATGACGCGCGGCCAGAAATACCAATAGCTTCCGCCCTTACCTGCCGTGCAGCAGCTATAGAAGGGAACGTAGCCGTCGGTGATCGCGTACTCTCCGCTTCCGACACTGCTCGAAACGAACTGCACGCGCGAGGAGATCGGGCTTCCGTCAGGCGCGGTCAGCCAGGGCTGCGGCTCGCCGCCGCGGATGATATCTCCCCCGTCCTTGCCCTTTCCGTCCCCCTCGGTCTCCCCAAGCTCGTATCGGGTCTCGCCGTGGTGCCCGGGGAAGAAGCGCTCCTCGTGCAGGATATCGGGGTTCGGATGCCCAAGGCGCATCGTATTTCCGGTCTTGGAAATGCCGATCATGCCGAACCTTTCATTATTGAAGCGGTAGGTCTCATGCTCGCTTGCCGAAAGATAGCGAAGGAACCGAACGGCGGCGGC
>JAFYMH010000138.1 GCA_017556685.1 Clostridia bacterium
CGAGGCTCTGCCTCGGAATACAGGTTCGCATACCCCGCCCGAAGATCGACAAGCTTGCTTGTCAGGCGCAGGGCGCGGGGATACCCGCCGCAGGCGGGATACCTGTTGCAACCTCAGTCCTATCGGGCAGAGGATCGCGATAACGAAAGTGCGAGCCGAATGCGATTTTGCATTCGGCTCGCGCTGTTTTAATATCCGACGGCAAGTCCGAGAAGCAGCACGGCGCTCGTCAGAGCGAGGTTGGCAAGCTGGAAGCGCCAGCACCAGCGGAACCACCGACCGTAGCTGACGTCGGCAAGCCCGAGGCTGATGAGCAGGGCGGGGTTGGTGGGGTAAAGGACGTTGGAGAAGCCGTCGCCAAAGGCGAAGGAAAGGACGCAAAGCTGCGCCGAGATACCGAAGACCGATGCCATCGGTACGATGAGGGGAATGAGCATGAACGCCTTTGCAGAGCCCGAGGGAATAAAGAAGTTGGCAACGAGCACAATGAGATAGATAAAGAGCACGACGCACCACGTCGGCATCGTGTCGGCGGCACCGACCGCACCGTAAAGGATCGTGTCAAGCACGCTTGCCTCTTCGAGCGTATACTTGATCGAGGACGCCATCAGGATCATGATGACGGCAGGAAAAATACCGAGAACCCCCGAAAGCGAGGCGCGGGCAAGTGCTTTTCCGCCCATGCCGCAGAGCAGGCACGCCGAGACCCCTGCCGCAAGGAAGGTGACGGCGACGACGATCATGGTATAGTCGCGCAGTGCCGCGATAAAGCCGGACGAAAGCACGAGGGCGATCCCAAAGCCAAGGACCGAGACGAAAGCAAGCGTTGCTCTCTGCATACGGGGATCCGAGACGAAGCCCTCCCCTGCCCCGTCGGAAACGGGGCGCTCGATGCGCCTTGCATAAAGGAAGACGAAGAGATAGAGCAGCGCGTAGATCAAGACGAAGGAAAGGACGCGAAGCCACGCGCCCGAGAACATCGCAAGCCCTGCAAGCTCCTGGGCGACCCCGACCGTGAAGGGGTTGCAGATGCCTGCTGCAAAGCCGCATCCGGTTGCAAGCAGGCTTGCGGCGACCCCGACGAGGGGATCCCAGCCGAGCCGAAGCGAGAGCGCGACGACGATCGGAACGAGCGGAACGCACTCCTCAAAGGAGCCGATCATCGCGCCGAGCGCCATGAAAAAGAGCATGATGATCGCAAGCAGGCGGTAGCGCGAGGCGCCAAAGCGGCTTGCAAGCCCGCCGAGCATATAGCGGATGAGTCCGCATCTGTCAAGCGCGGTGAAGATCCCACCGATAACGAGCAGAAAGGCGATGACGGCGATCAGCGTTCCGCTCCCCTCGGCGCCGAGCACGAGGATCGGAGACAGAAGCCACTTCCAAAAGGGGATGCCCCCCTCGGTATAGGTAAAGCCCGACTCGGTATCGAGCACCTCGTTGCCACTCTCGTCAGTGATCCTTCCGTACTCCCCCGACGGCACGAAAAGGGTCAGGAGATAGGTCGCGATCATCAAAACGAGGATCACGGCGATGGCGGTCAAAAAGGACCTTACGCCAATATTCAGCCCCTTTTCGGGGGACGTAGTCTTGCTTTCGTTCATTTAAGCCTCTCTGATAACGTACTTATAAAAATCAACGGCGGGGACGAGCGCCGAGACGTCGATATTCTCGTCAATGCCGTGAATACTCTCAAGCTGCTCATCGCTGACGCGAAAGGGGGTAAAGCGAAGGCAGACGTCCGACACGCGGCTCATATAGCGCGCGTCGCTTGCCGCCGTCATCACGTAGGGAACGGTTCGAACCCCCTCGAAGGTTGCCGAAACGGCACGCCCGATCAAACGAAAGGCGTCGCTTCGATGATCGCTGATCGGCGAGGGAAAGCCGCTTTGCAGAATCTCACACTCAACGTCATAGCGCCTGGCAAGACGGCGAAGTGCCTCGATGCTCCCGTCCCTTCCCTGGTGGTGGGAGTAGCGCAGATTGCCGATCACCCACGCCTCGCTTGGGAGAACGTTTGGAGCGCCTGAGCCAGACGCCATCGTAAACGCCAGGGTGCTTTTCAGCATGGCTCCCGCCGCACCCGATACGGCAGGCATCACGCGCACAAGCAGAGGCGAAAAAAGCCGCGGATGCCCAAAAACGAAGCGGAGCGGCCCCCGCATCGTCCTTGAAAGCTCGCGGAGCATGGCACAAACGGTTGGCGAAAGCTTTGCCCGAAAGAGTTTCTTTCGCTCTGCCGCCGCCATGAATTTTCCAAGGCGGACAAGGGGGGTGTTTTTCGAGGGGGTAGAAGCGTGACCGCCCGACGAGCGCGCAACGAAGCGCAGATCGGCATCCCCCTTCTCGCCGACACCGACGACGGCAAACGCACCCTTGGCTCCCCCGATCGGCTCGGAGAGGATCATGCCGCCCTCGTCGAGCGCGAAGGCAAAGCGAACGCCGCGACGGGCAAGCTCCGCCGAGATGAGATCTGCCCCCTCGCCGGTCGTTTCCTCGGTGCAGGTCGAAACGAAATAAACGTCGCGCGTGGGAACGAAGCCCGAGAGAGCAAGCTCCTCGGCGGCGCGAAGCATGGCATAAAGTCCGCTTTTGGTATCGAGCGTTCCTCTGCCGTAAAGCTTCCCCCCCTCTACCGCAGCGGAAAAGGGCGGATGGCGCCAGGCGCCGGATGCCTCAACGACGTCGTGATGATTCATCAGAAGGATCGGCTCTGCCTCAGGGTCGCTTCCGTGCCAGACGAGGAGCAGGCTTCCCGAAAACTCCTCAAGTGAGGAGATCGAAAAAAGGCGCGGAAAAAGCCGCCGAAGAAGCGCATGAAATTCGTAAAAAACGCCCCTGTCCACGCTCTGTCCCGACGAAACCGTTTCACAGCGGATCATCTCCGACAGGTCGCTCAAATATTGCTCTTGCCGATCTTGCACCGAAAATTCCCCTTCCCAAAGCGCCTATCCGACGCCATAATGTATTATTTATACCATAAATGATATGCTTCGTCAATCCCCTTTCTGTTTTTTGAGCTTTTTGCGCCGACAAAAAGGAGCCTCAAGCGCGAATTGCGCTTGAGGCTCCTTTTTTGGGCAGGGATCAATTTTCAACGGTTACCGTGCAGTAGATCCCATAGTGGTCCGAGAGATTCGTTCCCGCCAGGGTAAAGTCACTGACGGTGACCCCCTTATAGATGATGTTGTCAATGCAACGGGTGTTGCCAACGTAGGTCGGGAGGTTTGACTTCGTGCAGGCGAGCTTGTAGCCCGCATTGACGAAGGTATCGAAATACGAGAAGCTTCCGACGTTCCAGTCGCCCATCAGAACGACGCGGTCGTAATTCTTGCAGTACTCGATCAGCTCCTTCATCTGGTTGATATTGACGGTATCGGGATTCTTCTTCTCGTCGAAGGCGAGATGCGCCGTGACGATCTTGACGGTCACGCCGCCGACGTTAAGATCCGCCGTGATATAGTAATAATCACTTGCCTTGATGGCGTTTGTGTGCGTGATGGTGGCGTTCTTGTTGCACTCAAAGACGTGCTGCTCGATGTTGGTCAGCCCCGCCTTTGCGTAGATCGCGTTACAGCTGTAGCGCGACTGCGAGCCCTCAAAGGCGATCGGGTAATCGGAAAAGACCGTGGTCTTTGCGAGGGTGAGGCTCGTTGCGGCGGAATTTTTCGACGGGTCGGTGAAGTTCGCGCTGTATTCGTTGAGCGTGATGACGTCGGCGTCGATCGCGCCAAGGTAGCTCTTATACGCCTCGAGCTTTGCGGTATAGTCGGCGGCACCAACCTTAGAGAAGGTGTGCACGCCCATGCTGAAATGCCCGATGTTCCAGGTCGCAAGGCGCACGGAATTGGCATTTACAGAGGGGGTTTCGCCCGATTTCGTGAATTTCAGGGATGCGGGGAGGTAAAGAGCATCGCCGTTTCGGTAGGTGACGTAGAGATACCTTGCGTTCTCGGGAAGACGAAGGGTCACCGTTTCGCTTTCGGTGTACACGACCTCGGTGTATCCTGTCGCATAGGTGGGGACGAAGTCCGCGACGGGGGCAGCCGAGAGGAAGGCATAGCCAAGCTCTCTGCCGCTTGCGTTTTTCGTCAGCGTCACGCTGTCAAAGGCACACTCGGCAAGATCGACGAGCGCACCGACCATGCCGGTCGAGGAGACGAGATAGAGTCCGCTCTGCTTTGCGATGCTTCCGTCAAGGATCGCAAGCTCGCTCATCGGATAGGAATATTCGGCGAGGGTATTACTCTGCATATTCACAAGCGCTCCTTTCCCGCTCAGCTTCTCAAATCCAAGTCCTACGGGGCAGCACCCTGCGATCTCCCCCGAGGGAAGCTCCTTCTGATAGAGGACGACGAGGAACTTCGCGTTGGAGGGGATGCCGATCGGCTCGGTGACGCCGCCGGAGACCGTCGAAAATCCAACGTAATCTCCCGCATAGCTGACCTTCTCACCAAGAGAGGGCATCGCACTCAGAAAGCTCCATGCGATCTCCTGCCCGGGTGCGGCGGTGAGGGTCACCGTATCAAAAACGGTATTGGCAATATTGATAAACGCCACGCGGTCGCCGCTTGACTCGATATAGCGGTTGCGGTTAAGGCTTCCGTTTGGAAGATCGTAGACGATCGTTCCTGCGGCGGCAAAAATACCCGATGTCGGATGGGCAAAGCCCGAGAGGGTTCCGTCCAGCAAATTAGGATCAATCGCGGGAGCATCGCCCTTCAGGAAGGTAATACTGCTGGGGCAGTGTGCATCGGGGGCATTCCCGTTATGGTTATACCAGCCCTGATAGTAAACGGCGAGAACAGTTGCATCCTCTGGAATATCGACAGTGACCTCGTCGGCATTGGGATCCTCGCAACCCATCAGCTCCGTATAACCGTCGCAGAAGGGAGCAACCTCGCCGAGCGTGGGCATCGCGGTCAAAAAGCACCAGTAGATCTCATAGCCGGTCACGTTTGCAACGAGCTTCACCTTGTCGAAAGCAAGGTCTGTGATGTCGATCAGAGCAACCGAGTACTTACCTGCACCAACGACCTCGTACTTCCCGTTGTCGTCGAGGATGGTTCCCTCAGCGGGGGTCACAAGCTCCATTGGATACTCATAACTTTCAAGCGGCTCGCCCTCACCCGTCGAGGGGACGTCCGGAACGCTTTTCTTTGCAAAGGTGATCGCGCTCGGCAAAGTGGAGACGACGGCTCCACCCTCGCCCGCGGAGGCGAAGGTCACGGCAAGGATCTTGGCGTCAGAGGGGATCGCGATCGGAAGCGAGCTTTCGCCCGCACCCCGAGACGACACGTAAACGCCATGGTATCCAAGGGCGTAGGAAACCTTCTCGCCGAGCTTCGGAAGCTTGGTAAGGAAGGTGAAGCCAAGGGACTTGGCATCGTTTCCGCCAAAGACGATCTCGTCGAAGGCACAGCCCGAAAGGTCGATGAAGGCGACCTTGTTTACCGAATCGGTCATATACTTGTTTTGGTTCGCATCCTCGTCCGCAAAATAGGAGGTGATGGCTCCGTCGGAGGAGACGACGCTCGAGAGCGGCAGAGCATAGCTGTCAAGAGAGGTGTCGCGAAGGCTCGCATCGACCGTCACGGGGGTGGGCTTGTCCTTACCGCCGTCGCCCTTCTCCTTATCCGAGCAGGAGGTCAGGGTGCCGAGAAGCGAAGCGGAGAGCAAAACCGCCGCCATCGCCGCCGAAAGAATACGCATAAAGGATCTCATATAGTACCTCGTTTTGAAATGGGACTCCCCAAAATGGGATATGACTCAAGAAACTCCCTCCTTCGTGGGGAGGGAGTTTCTTATGACGGCATCCGGGAGGATGCCGGGTGGGGCTTAGCTTACTCAGCGGATTGCAGACTGGAATTGATGAAGCGGATGCCGCCGGGAAGAACGTTCTGGGGCTCGCCGGTGAAGTCGTCGGGACGCTCATAGACAACTGCCAGAACGGTTGCGCCTGCCGTGATATTGATCGGGCTCGTCTCCTGACCCGGGCCGCGGCCGGTCGGGTGGATCGCCTTGGTAGCCGGATCGCCGGGATAGGGCATCGTCTGGAGCCAGAACCAGCCCATGAAGCTTGCCTCGTTACCGGTGAAGACTGCCGTATCAAAGACGGTTCCTTCAATGTTGATGAAGGCAACCTTGTATCCCTCTGCATACATATACTTGTTCCAGTTGGGATCATCCTCCTCGAGGAAGTAGGTGATGCACAAATCAGATACGATAATCTGATCCATCGGATAATCATACTCTGCGAGCGTTGCGTCAAGCAGGTTGGGGTCAGTTGCGGGAAGCTCCATGGGGGTGCCTGCAACCGACTCGATTGCCTCCCAGGTAGCGCCGTTATCGTAGGATACCTCGTAGACCTCGTCGGTCTCGTTATAGCGAAGGGACGGGATCTCAACGGCGGGAGCATCGGCTCCGGTAGCGCCGGTAGGACCTCTGTCGCCCTTCGGACCCTCGGCACCGGTTGCACCGGTATCGCCCTTAGGGCCGGTTGCGGGAACGCCGGTATCGGTCTCGCCGATAAACCAGTTGCCGTTTGCTCCAACGGTAGGAACGAGTCCGTCAGCACCGTCCGAGCAGGAGGTGAGTACCGCGAGCGACGACACGATCATCACGAGCGTCACAAGCGTTGCAAGAAGCTTTTTCATCTTATGTACCTTCTTTCTACAATTTCAAATGTTGCTCGCGAAATTACTCAGCGCCTGCTTCAGCACCGTCCTTAAGGAAGGTGATGGAGCTCGGGCAGTGCGCATCAGGGGCGTTTCCGTTGTGTCCCCACCAGCCCTGATAGTAAACAACGAGAACCCTTGCATCCTCGGGGATATCGATGGTCACCTCGTCGGCATCGGGATCGTCCTCAGGCTCAACGAGCGAGGAGTAGCCCTCGCAGAAGGGAGCAACCTGATTCAGAGTCGGCATACCAGTCAGGAAGCACCAGTTGATCGCATAACCGGTCTCGTTTGCAACAAGCTTTACCTTGTCGAAGACGCAGCCGGTGATGTCGATCAGAGCAACCGAGTACTTACCGTTACCAACAACCTCATACTTTCCGTTTTTGTTAACGATGGTTCCCTCAGCGGCGGTGACGTACTCCATCGGATAGGAGTAGCTCGAGAGAGTCGTGTCTCTCAGAGGAGCGGTGAGGTCGGTCGAGGAATCATACTCCTCGATAGCGAACCAGTTCAGACCGTCAAAGGAATACTCATAGCGTGCCTTATACTCGTTGTAGCGGAACGCGGGTGCTTCAAGAGCTGCACCGTTGTTGCCGGCAGGTCCGGTTTCACCGGTATCGCCCTTAGGTCCGGTCGCACCGGTATTACCGGTATCGCCCTTAGGGCCGGTTGCGGGGATTCCGGTATCGGTCTCGCCGATAAACCAGTTGCCGTTCTCGCCGATCGTCGGCGTAACACCGTCCTTGGCGCCGCAGGAGGTCAGTACTGCAAGCGACGACACGATCATCACGAGCGTCACAAGCGTTGCAAGAAGCTTTTTCATCTTATGTACCTTCTTTCTACAATTTCAAATGTTGCTCGCGAAATTACTCAGCAGTTGCTTCAGCACCGCCCTTAAGGAAGGTGATGGAGCTCGGGCAATGCGCATCAGCGGCGTTTCCGTTATGGTTCCACCAGCCCTGATAGTAGACGACGAGAACAGTTGCATCCGCGGGGATATCGATGGTCACCTCGTCGGCATCGGGATCGTCCTCATTCCCAACGAGCTTGGAGAAGCCCTCGCAGAAGGGAGCGACCTCGTCGATCGTGGGCATCGCGGTCAAAAAGCACCAATACAGCTCATAGCCGGTCTCGTTTGCAACGAGCTTTACCTTGTCGAAGACGCAACCGGTGATGTCGATCAGAGCAACCGAGTACTTACCGGCACCAACAACCTCATACCTTCCGTTGCCGTCAAGGATGCTTCCCTCAGCGGCGGTGACGTGCTCCATCGGATAGGAGTAGCTCGAGAGGGTCGTGTCTTTCAGGGCATCGGCGGGAGCGACGGGAGTCTCGGGCTCACCCGCATCGGGAGCAACCACGGGAACTGCCGTCCAGGTGATGCCGTCATAGGAGTACTCGAAGCACTCGTCAACGATGTTGTAGCGGAAGCTCGGAGCAACTGCATCCTTACCGTCAGCACCGGCATAGCCGCGGTTTCCGTCGTCACCCTTGGGACCGGTTGCACCGGTATCACCCTTGTCGCCCTTAGGGCCGGTGGCGGGAACGCCGGTATCGGTCTCACCGATAAACCAGTTTCCGTTCTCTCCGATCGACGGCGTCAGACCATCCTTGGCGCCGCAGGAGGTCAGTACTGCAAGCGACGACACGATCATTACGAGCGTCACGAGCGTAGCAAGAAGCTTTTTCATTTCTGTATACCTTCTTCCTTTCAAATTTTAGGTACCTAAATTATGCCACAAGCACCCCCCTTTTGTCAATACGATTTGCGCTTTTTCCACCCCGTCTAATGTAAAATTGTTTGGAATAGACAAAACAGATTCTTGTTTTTTGTGCATTTTGACGAACGATTTTGCAGAAACTTTGGCACTTGAACGCCGAAAACGCGGGAAGAGATTCGGAAAAGCGACTTTTTTCGACATCTCCCTTGACACGGTCTGGCCTACCGTGCTAAAATAGCGGTAGTTATAACAATAGTTATAAACGCCGCACAAGGAGGGGATGCTATGCCGCCGAAGGCAAGGATCACGGGGGAATCGATTCTC
>JAFYMH010000139.1 GCA_017556685.1 Clostridia bacterium
CTGCGCCCTGCATTCCTGGAAGCTCGCGGTCAACCACCCCATCACCGGCGAAAGATTAAGCCTTCAGGCCCCCATCCCGCCCGACATGGCTCAACTGCCTATCGGCTTTTGACAACTAAGTCGCAACAAAAAGGGCGCCCGCTGGCGCCCTTCGTGATTATATGGTCTATCGCTGAGATTGAACCCACGCACGAGCCGTCGCACGAGCCCAAGCGTCAACCTCTTCCAGCTGATCAAGAGACTCGACACGCTGCAGCTCGTGAGCGTTCATGGTTGCCTCGACGCATTCGGCAATGCCCAGGTAACTCCCCTCTTCCGCAAGGAACGCGGCAACGGCACCCGCAAAAACGTCTCCGCTTCCCGCCTTTGCGAGCGCGGGGCCTCCGCTTGAGTTGATCGAAAGCCGACCGTCCCCCGAGGCGATCACGGTTCCCGCGCCCTTAAGGACGACGGTGGAGTGACTGATCGCGGCGAAGCGAAGCGCAGAGCCGATGCGGTCTGCCTGCACCTCAGAGACCGAGATTCCCATGAGCCTTGCAAGCTCAAGGGGATGCGGGGTCAAAATGACGGTACGCTTTGAAAGGCCGAGACGGGAACGGCTCTCGCTCGGATGCATGGCAAGCGAATTGAGTCCGTCGGCGTCGATCACAAGCGGCGCGCCGGGACGGCTCATCAGCTCCCAGATCAGACAGCAGAGCGAGTTTGAGACCCCGGAGCCGGGGCCGATGAGGATACAGCTCGATTTCTCTGCCGCCTCGTAGATGATTTTGGTATGCTCGCGGTCAAGCCGCTCAAGATCCTGCGTTGGAAGGACAATCAGCTCGGGCAGGCGCGAGACGGCAAGATCGGTTACGGCCTCATGCGAGGCAAGGGTCGCAAGCCCGACACCCGAGCGAAGCGCCCCCTCGCTTGCAAGCAGGGCGGCACCGCGATAGGCGCGCGAGCCGGCGAGAACGAGAAGTCTTCCATAGCTTCCCTTATGGGTGTTTTGATGGCGCTTTGGTAAAAGCGACGCGGCAAGCTCACGGTCGATCAGTCGGTCGCTTGAGGGGAAGGCGCGCTTGATCTCGTCAACGTCAAGCCCGATATCCGAGATAAGGATCTCTCCGCAATGGCCGCGCGCAGGGTATGCGAACATACCGCGCTTACCGACCGTAAAGCTGACGGTCAGATCCGCCGTGAAAGCGATCTCTCCGACCCTTCCGCTATCGCCGTCAACGCCGGTCGGCAGATCCGCCGCCACGCGAAGGACGCCCGACGGCAAGGAGGAAAGGCGGCGAAGGAGCAGGGAGATCTCACCTGCAAGCTCAAGGCGCGAGCCGGTTCCGAAAATGGCGTCAACGACTGCCCCGGCACCCGAAAGAGCCGCGTCAAGCTCCCCCTCCGAGATCGCGGAAAGCGGCGTACTCTTCCCCCCTGCGCGTGCGTAAAGCGCGGCGTAGTATCGGGTTGCGGCAGACTGATGATGCTCGGAGAGCACCTCAAAAACCTCGGTTTCATATCCGCGCTCGGAAAGTGAAATCGCCGCGGCATAGCCGTCACCGCCGTTGTTTCCGGGACCTGCAAAAATGACGATCCGCCCCGTCTTGACTCTTTCCGAAATGGCAACGGCAAGCGCGCGACCTGCGTTTCCCATCAAACGAATGACGGGGATGCGCAGCTCGCGTACAGCGTATGCGTCGATAACGGATATGTTTGACGGTACGGTCAAATACATGATGTGCCTCCGCTCGGTCCCTAAAAATACATCTATTCCATTCTATTTTATCACAGTCTTGCCATTCTTGCAAGCAAAAATCGCATTACTTTGAAAAAAATGTATAAGTTTTCCCCTTTACAGAGGAATTTTTTTGTGCTATACTATAGCTAAGTAAAGCAAATTCATTCGTTCGGGGGGGCTCTCCGAGGAAAGGAAACGTTATGTCCAAAAGCATTGCCATCACCATCGCACGCCAGTACGGAAGCGGCGGCCGCGAGATCGGCGAGCGGGTTGCCGCTCTGCTCGGCATCAAGCATTACGATGAGGAGCTCATCACCATGGCGGCAAACGAGGGCAACATCGATACCGCGATTGCCACCAAGGCAGACGAATCCGCCGCAAACAGCCTGCTTTATACCCTTGCGCTCGGTTCGAATTTCTTCGGCTCCGCTATGAGCTTTGGCTACCGTCCGCCCCTGAACGATAAGCTCTTCCTTCTGCAATCCGACGTCATCCGCCGCGTTGCCGCCGAGGGAAGCTGCGTTGTGATCGGCAGATGCGCCGATTACGTGCTTCGCGAGCATCCTTGTCGCCTTTCGATCTTCATTTACGGAGATACGGCGCACCGAAAGGAGCGCATCATGGAGCGCCATGCCGGAACGAGCGAGTCAAAGGCGCTTGAGCTGATGAGCAAGACCGACCGCCGCCGCTCCTCCTACTACAACTTCTACACCGGCGGAAAGTGGGGAAAATTCGACAATTACCACCTTGCCGTCAACAGCAGTGCCCTTGGCATTGAGGGAACCGCCGAGCTGATTGCGGAATTCGCAAAAAAGCTGATGAATTCCTAAGAAAAACGCCTCAAATGCGAAATCGCATTTGAGGCGCTATTGTTATATAAACAGTCTGAAGTTTCCGCCTAGCACAAGGATCAGCTCGATCACACAGGCGGCGATCACAAGGATCGAGATCCCCCAGAGCAAAA
>JAFYMH010000140.1 GCA_017556685.1 Clostridia bacterium
AACTTTCTGAAGGGCATCATTCGTGAGAACCCGGTTCTCGTTCTGGTGCTCGGAACCTGTCCGACTCTGGCAACCACCACCTCGGTTCCGAGTGCTCTCGGCATGGGTCTTGCGGCAACGATCGTTCTCCTTTCCTCTAACGTCGCGATCTCGGCGCTCCGTAAGATCATTCCCGACCAAGTGCGGATCCCGTGCTATATCGTTCTGATCGCAGGCTTTGTAACGGCGGTCGAGCTTCTGATGCACGCCTTCCTCCCCTCGCTTTATAGTTCACTCGGAATTTTCCTTTCGCTCATCGTCGTCAACTGCATCATCCTCGGCAGAGCCGAGATGTACGCCTCGAAGAACCGCGTGCTTGATTCGGCGATAGACGCCCTCGGCATGGGCATCGGCTTCATCCTTGCGCTCTTTGCCATGGCATTGGTGCGCGAGGTGCTCGGCGAGGGAAGCTTCTGCGGTATCAGGATCCCCGTCCTTTACGACTACCGTATTTCGATCCTGACGAAGGCTCCCGGAGGATTTTTCGTCTTCGGCTGTATGATCGCGCTCGTCAACAAGCTTTCAAAGGGCGCGGCACCCAAAAAGCAGAGCTTCTCCTGCGCGGGCTGTCCCTCCGCCGCCCTTTGCAAGGGGGATGACTGCGAGACGGTCGAAGCAAACGGGGAGGTGAATGAGTAATGACGCATTTTCTGATGATCCTGATGACCTCGGTGCTCGTCAACAACTACGTTCTGACGAAATTTCTCGGCATCTGCCCCTTCCTTGGCGTGTCGAAAAAGCTTTCTCAGGCAACCGGCATGGGAATTGCCGTGACCTTCGTCATGCTTCTTTCCACCGCCGTGACCTGGCCGGTGCAGACCTATCTGCTCGAGCGCTTTGATCTTGCATATCTGCAAACCATCGTCTTTATTTTGGTGATTGCCTCGCTCGTTCAGCTCGTGGAGATCGTCTTAAAGCGCTATATTCCCGCTCTGCACGCCTCGCTCGGCATCTATCTGCCGCTGATCACCACAAACTGTGCCGTTCTCGGCGTAGCACTTCAGAACGTCAAGGACGGGTATGGCTTTGCCGAGTCGATGGTCAGCTCGCTCGGATGCGGACTCGGATTTTTGCTTGCGATGGTTCTCTTTGCAGGCGTTCGCTCGCGTCTTGTCGACGCCGACCCTCCCGAGTGCTTTAAGGGGCTTCCGATCACGTTGATCGCCGCCTCGATCGTCGCTCTGTCGCTCGTTGGATTTTCGGGCGTTGCAAATGGGCTGTTCGGAGCCTGATAACCGATAACAAAGAAAGGGATCTGATTTATGATCGAAGCGATTTTGATTGCCGTCGCTGTCGTGTTTGGCATCGGTATCCTCTGCGCCCTCGGACTTGTGATCGCGGATCGCTATATGTCGGTTTCGGTGGACGAGACCGAGGCAAGGCTCCGCGCCGTCCTTCCGGGTGCCAACTGCGGTGCCTGCGGATATACCGGCTGTGACGGATATGCAAAGGCGCTTGCAAGCGGAGCGGAGGCCAAAACCAATCTCTGCATTCCGGGTGCCGATGCAACCTCAAGGGAGATCTCAACGATCCTCGGCGTTGCCTTTGCCGACGTCGTTGAGCAGGTCGCCGTCATCCATTGTGGGGGCGACTGTAAGGAAACGGGTCCTCGCGCCGAGTATTACGGGCCAAAGACCTGCGCCGCCGCCTCGCTGGTGTACGGCGGTGCGGGGAAGTGCAAATACGGCTGTATTGGATATGGCGACTGTGCCGCCGCCTGCCCGAACGGTGCCATCTGTATCCAAAACGGGATCGCACTCGTCGACACCCGCAAATGCACGGGATGCGGCATCTGTACCCGAACCTGTCCCCACCGTCTCATTACGCTGATGGCAGACGTCGAGCGCGTGCTCGTCACCTGCTCAAGCAACGATAAGGGCGCCGTCACGCGCGCCGCCTGCTCGCACGGCTGTATCGGCTGCCGCAAATGCGAGAAGAATTGCCCAACCGGAGCAATTACCGTTTCCGACAATCTCGCCTCTGTTGATTATGAGAGGTGCATCAAGTGCGATAAGTGTGCCGAGGGCTGTCCCACCGGCTGCATTATGATCTCGGATTTTGCAGGGATACATCGTTACACGGTTACCGAAAAGGAAACGGTAACGCTTTGATAATCAAAAAGCGGGGAGCCTCTGCGTTGCGCAGGCTCCCCGCTTTTTTCAAGTAGAAACGGTCGCGACAGTCATCCGACCGTTTCATTTCCCTTTGCTGTGGCAGAGATCCCGGCTTCCTTTGCGGCAACCGATGCCCCTGCCCCTGCCGTATAGACGCGCGGGCTTCTCCCCGTGCCGTCGGGGGTCAGTCCAAAGCTGACCGTAATGGCGCGGTTGACCTCTGCCATCATTTCTTCGTCAAGATGCCCCATCTTCTCGCGCAGACGGCGCTTGTCGAGCGTTCGGATCTGCTCAAGCAGAACGATCGAGTCGCATCTGAGTCCCACGCGCTCGGCATGAATGTCAATATGCGTCGGAAGCTTTGCCTTCCCGAGCCTTGAGGTAATGGCGGCGGCGATCACCGTCGGACTGTAACGGTTTCCGATATCGTTCTGCACGATCAGAACGGGTCGAAGCCCGCCCTGCTCGCTCCCGACAACGGGACTGAGATCCGCATAATAAATATCTCCGCGTTTTATGTTCATAAGCCCTTTTCTGCGCCGGGCGCATCCTTTCAAATGACTTTGCTAACATTGTTGCCGTTTTCTCCCCCCTTTTAATCAGGAAAAAACAGGAAAGACAAAAAGTCCTTCTGACTTCAGTGTATGAAAAAAAGAACCGGAAGTGTCGGGAAACCCCGTACTTCCGGTTTTTTTCAGTTTTCTCTGAGGCGCATATCGTCGCGCTCGCGGAACAGGAGCGAGATGCACCAGAGCCCCGCAATTCCGACGACGGTATAGATGATCCGAGAGAGAAGCGCATCCTGTCCCCCACCGATCCAGGCAACGAGATCAAAGGCAAAGATGCCAATGCTTCCCCAGTTGATCGCGCCGATGACCGTGACGAGCAGAGCGATCCGATCGAGCAACATCATAGATCCATCTCCTTTTCTTGCGAAGAAATCCGTGACCTTCGCAAGGAAAGTATGCCTTGGATCGACGTCGGTTATGTATCGAAATCGGGAATTTGATCTCCAAAGCGCTCACGCAGAGTGGAAAGCGCCTTTTTTTCAATTCTTGAAACGTAGGAGCGCGAGATCCCAAGCAAAAGCGAAACCTCGCGCTGGGTCATTGCAGCTTTGCCTGAGAGCCCGTAGCGCAAAACGAGGATCCTTCGCTCTCTCTCGTCAAGCACCTCGCGAAGAAGCGTCATGGCGTGCTCGGTGTGGGTTCTTAGATCAAGGTCCTCTGCGATCGTATCCTCTGTGCTGATGACGTCAAGATAGGTCAAGGGGTTTCCGTCGCGGTCAACGTCGATCGTTTCGTTGATCGATACCTCGCTCGTCAGCTTTTTCTGAGAGCGAAAGAGCATCAGGATCTCGTTCTGGATGCATTTTGCGGCGTAGGTTGCAAATTTTGCACCAAGCTCGGGGCGGAAGGAGTCGATCGCCTTGATGAGCCCGAGCGTGCCGATTGAAACCAGCTCGTCGGCGTTCTGTGCCGACCCGTAGTATTTCCGAACGATGTGCGAAACGAGCCGCAGGTTATGCTCGATCAGTAGCGCTCGCGCACTCTCGTCCCCCTCTGCCTTCAGTCGCCTGAAGCAGTCGCGCTCGGCCTCTGCCGACAGAGGCGGAGGGAAGCTTCGGCAGAGCGAGATACCGAGAACGAGAGAAATGAAATTGCAGACGACCGAAAGAAAAGAGGGAAGCATGGCATAGCTCCTTTTTTTCTTTCAGTATATGCAGAGGAGGCTTGCTCCCTTTCCTTGTTTAAGCTCTTAAACGCGGTCGACCGTAATCACGGCGTAGTAGGTCGCGTCAAGCGCCGAGATCATCTCGGAAAGGCGGCGCACGATCTCGCCGTCATTTAGCTTCAGCTCAAAGGGCGCCTCGACGTCAAAGAGCAGATTGCTGTGGGTCGGGCCCGCAACCAAACGGAAATCGTGAATATAGAGGGAAGGGTCGATCCCCTTTGCCAGTGCCGCGACGCTTGTGCGCAGACGCTCGGTCAGAGCGTCGTCGGTCACGAGCGGATCCATATGGATCGTGCAGGCGATCGCGAGATCCCTTGAGATGTGCTTTTCGATTTCGTCGATAACGTCGTGCGAATCGTAAATAGAAACGCGCCCGTCAACCTCGGCGTGAAAGGTTGCAAAGGTATGCCCCGGGCCGTAGCTGTGTACGACCATATCGTGCATGCCGATCACGGCGGGATAGCCCGAAACGATCTTCTTGATGTCGTCAACGAGCTCCTTGACGGGAGCCTCGCCGAGAAGCGAATTTTTCGTGTCTAAAAGGATACGGATGCCTGCGATCAGGATCAGAATCGCCACCGCAAGCCCAACGTAAGCGTCAATATCGACTCCCGTAAAGCGAAGGATCAGAGCCGAGATGAGAACCGCCGCGCTCGAAATGCAGTCGGAGAGGCAATCGGTTGCCGTTGCGCGCATCACGTCCGAGCCGATCCTTTTCCCGACGCGCAGATTGTATGCAGCGAGTCCCAGCTTCACAAGGATCGAAAAGCAGATGACAAGCACCGTCAGAATACTGAACCTTGCGCTATTCCCGGGGCTGAAAATGCTTTTGACGGCATCGCTTCCAAGCTCAAAGGCAACGAGCAGGATCAGAAACGAAACGATCATCGAGGCGATATACTCCATACGGGCGTGCCCGAAGGGATGATCGCGGTCGGCAGGCTTTGCGGCGATGCGGAAGCTGACGTACGAAACGGCAGAGGAGCCCGCATCCGAGAGATTGTTAAAGGCGTCCGCGCAGATGGCAAGCGAGCCAAAGGCGCTTCCGACGAGAAACTTCAAAAGGAAGAGAAGAACGTTGGCGGCGATGCCGACGATGCCGACGCGTCCCCCGAGTCGCGCTCTTTCATTCGCATCGATAGCGCTGGCGTTTGTAGACATGGGTACTCTCCTATCGTCAATTTTGTGAGATTCTTTACGGGCGTACTTTACAAAAGAAGAAAAATGCGATATAATAGAGGCAATAAGAGGAAACGGAGGCGGCGGCATGGAGGATCAGGTTATGGGGGAAGTGGATCTCCTTGAGGATTGCAAGGACCTTTTTGCCGCAGAGAGAAAACTCCTCTTTGCTATCGCCACCGTTCGTGCCGCGGGCGGACGGCTCCTGAAGGTTTCCCACATGGGCTATACCTCGCCGATCCGACGGCTCCTGCGCGTCTGGCAAAAGGAGCATAAGATCTCCTTTTTCGTCGCGGGAGAGAGCCTCGGAAGCTCCGAGGCAGGCGCGGTCTATCTTGCCGAAATGTTCCCGATCGTCACGGGTGACCGGGACTATAAAGCAAAGAATCCCGACGTGACGGTTCTTTGCCTTTGAAGCCAAAGACTGCGCTAAAAAAAGGGATTGCCGCAAAATTCTTGCGGCAATCCCTTTTTTTAGATCTGCTTCTCGAGGTATTCGACGATATCGCCGACCGTAATGAGGGTGTGAACGTCCTCGTCGTCGATCACGATACCGAAGCGCTCCTCGCATTGCAGAATCAGATCCGCAAGGTCGAGAGAATTGATCCCGAGATCGCTCGAAAGCTCGGCGCTCGGCGTAATATCCTCTGCCTTGATGCTGAGCTCCTCGATCAGAAGAGCCTTGACCTTCTCGAACATGTCTGTCCTCCAAGCATCCTTCTGTCAAAAACGAAGGGGATTGTTATGCCTTCGGGGTTCTTTGGCATCCGGGGAGTATTTTATCCTATTCGAGCCGTTTTGTCAAGGGGGACTCGTCATTTTTCTTGATTTTACCACCTCGGATGCCGAAAAAACACCTTCCTTTCATATTTTTTGAAAAAACTCTTGATTTTTTGCATCGCTTATGCTATGATAGTAGGGCTGATCGTTTGCCTATGGCAGACTGTCAGGATTTAGAACAGTCCTCTGCGATGCTCCGCACGAATGTTCGATAGAAGGAGGAGCCTGAAATGAATACCATGGAGGCTTTTGTAAGCGAGCAGTTGAAGGCGGAGGTCCCGTCGTTCAACATCGGTGATACTGTTCGTATCGCCAACAAGATCAAGGAGGGTTCGAGAGAGAGAATCCAGATGTTCGAGGGTACCGTTATCGCCCGTCGTGGCGGCGGCATCTCCGAGACCTTCACCGTCAGACGCGTTTCGTACGGCTGCGGTGTTGAGAAGACCTTCCCGATCCATTCCCCGAACGTTGTCAAGGTGGACGTCATCCGCCGCGGTAAGGTTCGCCGCGCGAAGCTGAACTACCTGCGTAGCAGAGTTGGTAAGGCCGCGAAGGTTAAGGAAGATATTTGATTCCCCCGAATCAAAAACAAAAGCCCGCTACCTGATAGCGGGCTTTTGTTCACCTTGACGCTCAGACGCCCATGTTCTCAGGGAGCTTTGCGCCGCCGAGGATATGGAAGTGCAGGTGCTTAACTGATTGGCATCCGTTTTCACCAACGTTGGTGATAACGCGATAGCCGTCGCCGAGCCCCTGCGCGCGAGCGATCTTCGGGATCGCCGCGAAAACGGCGGAAACCGCCTCGGCGTTCTCCTTATCGATGCAATCCGCGGACGGAATGTGAGTGCGCGGGATCACGAGGATGTGCGTCGGCGCCTGCGGAGCAATATCAAAAAAGGCGTAAACGCGCTCGTCCTCGTAGGCGAGCTTTGAGGGGATCTCCCCCTTCAGAATTTTGCAAAAAAGGCAATCCATAGAAGGCTTCGTCCTTTCAATCTTTTTTCTTCATTTTATCATATCTTTCTCAAAATTGCAAGACGGGGGAGGGAATAAGCCGATGTTTCTTTGGGAAAGCGAGAGCCCTTTTCCGTCGTTTTGGGATTTTGCACGGCAATCGGAGCGTCCTATCCTCGTTTACGGGATGGGAAACGGCGCCGATAAGCTGACCGACCGCCTTGCCCTGCTCGGTAGGGAGGTGTCGGACTATTTCGCCTCCGACGGCTTTGTTCGCGGTCAGAGCTTCCGTGGGAAAAGGGTGCTCTCCAAAAGCGAGGCATTTGAGCGCTATGCAGATCCGACGGTTCTGCTTGCCTTTGCGAGCAACCGTCCCGAGGTGCTCTCAATGCTCTATGCGCTCGATGGCGAATGCGACCTCTACCTTCCCGATCTTCCCGTGTCGGGAGAGGAGTATTTTGACAGTTCCTTCTTTTCTGCGCATCGCCGGGAGATCTCGTCGGCGGCGTCGCTTTTTGCCGACGATCGCTCAAGGAGCATCCTTGACGCTATCCTTCGCTATAAGCTCACGGGACGGATCTCCTATCTCCGCGAGACCGGAGAGGGTGCGTGGGATATGCGAGAGCTTCTGCATCCCGAGCGCTACCGCCGGACCCTTGACGGCGGAGCCTACTCGGGGGATACCGCCGCCGAGCTGCTTTCTCTTGCCCCCTGTCTTTCCGAGATCGTATGCCTTGAGCCCGACCGTCGGAATTTCCGCCGTCTTTCGCGCTATGCGGAAGGGGAGAGGCGTGTGACGCCGATCCATGCGGCGCTCCTTGACAGGGTCGGGGAGTGTGAGCTGTCGGTGTCGGGAAACCGAAACGCAACCATTGGCGTCGGCTCGTTCGGAGCAAAGCGCGAGTCGGTTGCAAGCGTTTCGATCGACTCGATCGGTGACCGTTTTGATTTCATCAAGCTTGACGTCGAGGGCGCCGAGAGACCGGCGCTTCTCGGTGCCACGGGAACCATCGCGCGATACCGCCCCGAGCTGCTCGTCTCGGCATACCACCGAAGCGAGGATCTTTTCGCTCTGCCGCTTCTTCTTGCAGAGCTTTGCGACGAATACGATTTTTATTTAAGGCGCAACGAGTGTCTCCCTGCTTGGGAAGTGCACCTGCTTGCCATACCGCGTGAGAAAGGAGGATGCCCATGATCCCCGAGCTGCTTTCCCCTGCCGGCAATTTTGAAAAGCTGAAGGCGGCTATCCGTTACGGTGCAGACGCCGTCTATCTTGCAGGAAACGCCTTTGGAATGCGCGCCGCCGCCGATAATTTTTCGGATGAGGAGCTGATCTCGGCAGTCGAGTATGCCCATGCGCGCGGAAAGCGCGTATACGTAACCGTCAATACCATGCCGCACGAGGGGGAATACGAGGCGCTTCGAGAGTATACCGAGGTTCTGCGAAGAGCCCGCCCCGACGCCTTGATCGTTGCAGACATCGGCGTGCTTTCGCTCATGCGCGAGCGACTTCCCGAGATCCCCTTGCATCTTTCCACCCAGGCAAACGCCGTCAGTGCCGCCGCCTGCCGAGCCTGGCATGCCCTTGGCGCCTCGCGCATCGTTCTGGCGCGCGAGCTGACGCTTTCCGAAATTCGGGCGATCCGCGCCGCGCTTCCGAGCGAGGTCGAGCTTGAGGTGTTCATTCACGGCTCGATGTGCATTTCCTATAGCGGACGGTGCCTGCTCTCCTCCTATCTTTCAGGGCGAGACGCCAATCGCGGAGGATGTACTCAGCCCTGCCGCTGGAGCTACCGCACGAGCGTCGAGCAAATCGCCCTCGTTGAGGAAAAACGCGAGAAAACCCCTCTGCCGATCGAGGAAATCGACGGGCAGACCTTCATTTTGTCTTCAAAGGATCTCTCGATGATCTCGCACGTCAGAGAGCTGATCGATGCGGGGATCTCCTCGTTTAAGATCGAGGGGCGCATGAAGAGCGCGTATTATACGGCGGTCGTGACCAACACCTACCGCATGGCGATCGACCGCGCCCTTTCGGGGGACGGCGAACTTGACCCTCTTTGGCTGCGCGAGCTTGAAAGCGTTTCCCACCGCGAGTACTCTACGGGATTTTTCTTTGACGATCCGCGCGAGACGGCAAACGTCTCAAGCACGACCGGCTATATCGGGGAAAAGTCCTATCTTGCCACCGTCCTTTCCTACGACGCCGTGCGCGGCGAGGCGCTTTTCATGCAGAGAAACAAGCTTTCGCTCGGACAAGAGGTCGAGCTTCTGACCCCGGGTAGGGTAGGAAGAGGCTTTTCGGTATCGGCTCTCAAGGACGAAAGTGGCGCCCCGATCTCTGCAACGCCGCACCCGATGATGCGATTTTGGATGAAGGTTCCGTTTGAGGTCGGAGAGGGAGATATCCTTCGCCTGCCCGTCGGCGAGACTCTTTAAAAAGGAGAAAAACATGATACTTGACGTTTTGAAGGTGTTGCTTTTGGCAATCGTCGAGGGGATCACCGAGTGGCTCCCCGTCAGCAGCACCGGGCATATGATCCTGCTCGAGGAGCTTCTTTCGGTCGAGCATATGTCGGTTCCGTTTTATAATATGTTCCTGTACGTGATCCAGCTCGGCGCGATCCTTGCCGTGCTCGTTTTGTTCTGGAATCGGCTTTATCCCTTCTCGCCGTCGAAATCAAAAGAGGAGCGCGGGTCGATCCTTCGCCTTTGGGGCATGGTTCTGATCGGCGTGCTTCCTGCCGCCGTGATCGGCCTTGCTCTTGACAGCTTCCTTGAGGAGAAGGTCTTCGTCCCCGGCGTCCGCTCGATCGTCGTTGCCGCGGCGCTCGTTTTGTACGGTGTCCTTTTCATTCTTGTTGAGCGCGCCTCAAGAAAAAAGAGCGACTCGCTTGAATCGCTCTCGGCACTCACGCCGAAAACCGCCCTTCTGATCGGCGCCTTTCAGGTGCTTTCGATCATCCCCGGCACCTCGCGCAGCGGCTCGACCGTGCTCGGTGCGCGTCTGCTTGGCGTTTCGAGAACGGTTGCCGCCGAGTTCTCCTTCTTTATGGCGATTCCCGTCATGGTCGGCGTTTCGCTTCTCAAGGTCGCGAAGTTTTCGCTTTCCGCCATCGACGGCGAGGCGGGCTACGAGCTGTCTGCAGAGCCGATCATCCTGCTTGCCGTCGGCTTTGTCGCCGCGTTTGCCGTTTCGCTCTTCGTGATCCGCTTCCTGCTTGACTTCGTCCGTCGGCATAGCTTTGAGTGCTTCGGCTGGTATCGCATCCTTCTCGGCGTATTCGTTTTGCTCTGGTTTCTGATCTGAAATGCATGCAAAGCGCTTAGCTAGCATAAAAG
>JAFYMH010000141.1 GCA_017556685.1 Clostridia bacterium
GACGGGAGGATCCGAAGCAGATCATACGCGAAATCCTTATCGGAATGCCGAAGCGCGAGAAGCGAAGAGTGATCGTCGACCGCAGACGGGCGATCGGATATGCCGTTACGGTCGCTCGGGAAGGCGACGTCCTCCTTCTCGTTGGAAAGGGGCACGAAACCTACGAGGCGGTCGGTCTCTCGCTTCGCCCCTTTGACGAGCGAAAAATCGTTCAAATGGCGCTTGACAGGCGAAAGAATGCACATACTATCCCCGTAGATGCCGAAGGAAAGTCAACGTGAGAATCAAGCTTGGAGAGCCTATGACGGCGAAATCGCTTCCAAGGAGCGAGATCATTTCAGAGATAGCGCACAATCTGCCGTTTTCGGGAATTGCAACGAGCTCCGATGAGGTATGCGAGGGGGATCTCTTTCTCGCGCTTCGAGGTGCTCACCGCGACGGAAGCACCTTTATTTGTGAGGCTCTTGCTAAGGGCGCGTCCTTTGCCGTCAGCGAAACGATAAGCGCCGCCCGAACGATTCGTTGCCGATCTTCCGTCGGTCTGCTGTACGCATTGGCACGCGCTCGAATGAAGGAGGTTGCCCCGCGAGTCGTCGCCGTTACCGGAAGCGTCGGAAAATCAACCTATCTTGCCTATGCAAGGTCGCTTTTCGAGGATAAATTACGTCTCCATTATCCAAGTGGGAACTATAATACCGACGTCGGCGTACCGATGACGATCCTTGCGATGCCAAGCTCAACCGAGCTTTTGCTTTTGGAAATGGGGGCAAGACGCCCAGGGGAGATCGCGAGGCTTTCGCTTCTTGCAAAACCGCACGTTGCCGTTATAACGAGGATCGGTCACTCCCATCTTGAAAGCTTCGGGGACCTTGCGGGAGTTCTCCGCGCGAAAAGTGAGATCCTGCTCGGATTAAGAGATCAAGGAACTCTGATCTTAAATCAAGACGATCCTTTGCTTTTCAAGTGGAGCCGGGGGACCGACTGCCGTCGCATCGGCGTTTCATTAACCGATCCACGGGCAGACCTGCTGTTAAAAGAGGATAAAGACGGAAAATCCCTTTCTCTCAAATTCAAAGATCAGGAGAGCGCTAAAATTGAGCTTGAAAAGCGCGGCGAGGCAAGCGAGCTTGCCGCAGCTCTTGCCGCAGCAACCGCTCTTTGCCTTGGCTTTACGCAGGATGAGGTCGCTTTCAAGCTTTCAAAATGCCGCGCCCCCGCGATGCGTCAGGAGCTTATTTGGCACGGAGGGATCCTTTATATCATGGACGCCTATAACGCATCCCCCGAATCTGCCGCCGCCGCACTCAAGCTGCTGCAAAAAGCCGACGTGAGCGGAAGAAGAATCGCACTTCTCGGGGATATGCAAGAGCTCGGGTGCGACTCCGAGGCACTTCATTTCTCTCTTGGAGCCTATGCCTTTCGAGCGGGGGTCACGGATCTCTACTGTATTGGCAGCCTCGCTCGAAAAATCGCCGAGGGAGCCGCCGCAAAGGGACTTGCAAGGGAGAGGATCCGTCTCTTTTCTATCGACGAAAAGGAGAAGCTCTGCGCGGCGCTAAAGCAAGATTTGACCGAAGGAGACGCGCTTCTGCTAAAGGCGTCGCGCGCGCTCGGGCTTGAGAGCGTGCTTTCGATTCTGACAAAGTAACCACAAGGAGACCGAAAATGCCGATCGATCTTTTCATTTTTTGCCTTTTGCTTTCCTTTGCACTGACTCTTCTCTTATGCAAAAGGATAATCCCGATCCTGATGCAGAAAAAGCTTGGGCAAAAAATTCTTGAGATCGGTCCGAGATGGCACAAAAACAAAGAAGGAACGCCGACGATGGGAGGCGTATGCTTCCTTATTCCGATCCTTTTCGTCGGTTCGCTTTCATTTTTTCTTATCCGAAGGAGCACCTTGACCTCCGAGATCGTCGGCGGGATGCTCACCCTCGCGTTTGCTTTTCTGAACGCATTGATCGGCGTCTTTGACGATCTCACAAAATTCAAAAGGAAGCGAAATCAGGGCCTGACGCCAAGGCAAAAGCTCGTTTTGCAAACAGCCGTTTCGGCGGGGTATCTGGCTATGCTAAGCTGCTTTTGCGAGCTATCTACCACACTTCACGTTCCCTTTTCGGGCGCCGAGCTTGATCTCGGGCGTCTCTTTTATCCCTTTGCGCTCGTTTTGCTCGTTGGGATCGTGAACTGTGCGAACCTGACAGACGGACTCGACGGTCTGGCAACGACCGTTGCCGCCATCCTATCGGGATTTTTTGCGCTTTTGGCAACCGTTTTCGCATCCGAAACGGTTCTTCTTCTTTCAGGGGCGGTGCTCGGCGGTACGCTCGCCTTTCTCATCTTCAACTACCATCCGGCGCGGGTATTTATGGGGGATACGGGGTCGCTTTTCCTCGGCGCCGTGCTCGCCGGACTTGCGATTTTACTCGGCGACGTCGGCATTATCGTGATCTCGGGGGCTCTTTATATCCTTGAGGGGGTTTCGGTCATGCTTCAGGTCGCCTTCTTTAAGCTGACACGAGGCAGGCGCCTGTTTCTCATGGCGCCCCTTCATCACCACTTTGAGCGAAGAGGCTGGGGAGAGGTAAAGGTGGTTTCGGTGTTTTCTATTCTTTCTTTTTTCTTCTGTCTCGTCGCTCTTTTTGCCTATATGTGAGGTCAAGGTATGTTCAAGGCTCTGAAAAGGATTCGCCTCGCCTGCCAAAACGATCAAAGCGGCGCTTTCAGTCGAGAGCTGCTTTGTCTTGTTTTGATCCTTTCTCTTGCAGGCTCTGCTATGATCTTTTCGGCAAGCTACGCCTACGCCGAGGCAAGATACGGCACTCCCTACTACTTTATCCTGCGCCAGAGCATTTGGCTGATCGTTGGGATCGCCCTCATGCTTGCCGTCTCAACCCTTTCGACCGACCTTCTGTATTGTCTTTCTCCGATTCTCTATGGCATTACGATCGTGCTGCTTTTGGCGGTGCTCGTCATTGGGAGCACAGGAAACGGTGCGCAAAGATGGATCTCGCTCGGGCCGATCACAATTCAACCCTCCGAGATCGGAAAAACGGCACTCGTTCTGATCCTCTCCTATTACTACAAGCGGAATGCCGAGTCAGCCTTCCGGCAAAGGGGGCGCGACTCGTTTGTTTCGGGAACGCTCCTTCCCTTTCTTCTGATCGGCGGCATATGTCTTCTCGTGATGCTTCAAAAGCATCTTTCGGGACTCATCATCATCGGGTGCATCGGAATCTCGGTCATGTTCCTTTCGGGGATCCGACTTCGATTCCTCGGCATCCTCGGGGCGCTTGCCTCTATTGGCGTCAGCGCCCTTGCCATCTTTACCGACTACACCAAGCGTCGGATCACGATCTGGCAAAACCCCGAGCGCTATCCCCTTGACGGAGGCTGGCAAACCCTGCAGGGACTGATGGCGATCGGCTCGGGCGGATTCTTTGGACGCGGGTTTGGTAAAAGCCTTCTGAAATTCAGCTACGTATCCGAGCCTGCAAACGATATGATCTTTACGATCCTTTGCGAGGAGCTCGGCTTTCTCGGCGCTTTGGGGACTCTTTTTCTTTATGCACTCTTTATCCGTCTCGTATTCCGTATCGCCGAAAGGTCCTACGACACCTTTTCCCGTCTTGTCGCGCTCGGGATCGGATGCAAGGTTGGGATCCAGGTTCTGCTTAACGTTGCCGTGGTCACGAATACCATCCCGAATACGGGCATTTCCTTACCCTTTTTCAGCTACGGAGGCTCCTCTCTTCTGATGCTGTTTGCTGAAATGGGAATTTTGCTGTCGATCTCAAGGCAGGCGTGCCATAATAACTGAAGGGAGAACGCTATGAAGATCCTTCTCAGCGGTGGCGGAACCGCAGGACATATCAACCCCGCAATCGCCATCGCGCAGATTCTCTCAAAAGCCTATCCGACGGCCGAGCTTGCGTTCGTCGGAACGCCAAGCGGCATGGAGGCAGAGCTCGTACAAAGGGCGGGATATCGAATGCACGAGATAGAGGTCGCGGGACTGAAGCGAAGCCTTTCTCCCAAAAATCTGAAAATCATCTCTAAAGCGCTCGCGGCAACAAGGGATGCCGCCGCTCTTCTAAAGCGAGAGCGCCCAACGCTCGTCGTCGGAACCGGAGGATATGTTTGCTTCCCGATTCTCAGAGCCGCCCAGCATCTCGGCATCGCAACAGCACTGCACGAATCTAACGCATCGCCCGGTCTTTCGGTGCGCCTTCTGTCAAAAAAAGCCGACGCCATCCTGATTAGCTTCAAGTCAACCGAGAGATCCCTAGCAAAGGGGGCGCGCACGGTCTTGACGGGAAATCCTGTACGCGCCGAGTTCGAAGGGTGCGACCGCTCGCTCGCGCGTGCAAGGCTTGGTCTTAAAGGGGGCGACCTTTTGCTCCTTAGCTTTGGTGGAAGCCTTGGTGCCGAAACGATCAACCGATCGGTCGGCAAGGCGATGCCGCATCTTCTTCAGCGACACAAAAATCTTTATCTGATCCATGCCACCGGAAAGCAAAACTACCATTCTTTTTGTAACGAATTCAATGATTATTTCAAGGCAGACGACAAGAGGGCTCGCATTCTTCCATTTATCGAGAATATGGCAAGCACGATGACCGCCGCCGATCTTCTGCTCTGCCGAAGCGGCGCCATGACGCTCACTGAGGCGGCTTATACCAAAACGCCCGCCATCCTCGTGCCATATCCCGGAGCCACCGACGATCATCAAAGAAAAAACGCCGAGGCACTTCGGGAGATCGGCGCCGCGAACGTGATACCCGACGCCGATCTGACTCCGGAAACGCTCTTGTCAGAAGTCGATATTCTCCTATCCGACCTAAATAAACTGAAGGGGATGACCGAGGCAATCGGGTCGTTTGCGGTAAGGGATGCAGACTCTCGGATCCTCGAAGCGCTATCTCGACTTCTCGTTTCATCGCATTTATAATCTGCCTTGAAATAATGCTCTTATTTTTCTGTTTTTGTTAACAAAGTATGAATTTTGCTCTTAGGGTATTGCAAAAAAAAGAGCGTTTTTGTATGATATATTTGTATATATTATTCGAAGTATAAAAACCGATGCACGCCGTCCTCGGTGTGCCGTTGGAGGATGAACATGGCTTTTGAATTTGACGAAGTTTATAATAGTGGCGTAAACATTAAGGTCATCGGTGTCGGCGGCGGCGGCAACAACGCCGTGAACCGCATGATCTCAACCAATATCCGCGGTGTCGAGTTTATTGCGGTCAATACCGATTCTCAGGCACTTTCCTTTTCCAACGCCTCCAAGAAGCTCGTCATCGGCGAAAAGATCACTCGGGGAAAGGGCGCAGGCTCGAATCCCGAGGTCGGTCGCCGCTCCGCAGAAGAGAGCATTGAGGAGCTTCAAAGACTTCTTGAGGGCGCAGATATGGTTTTCGTCACGACCGGCATGGGTGGCGGAACCGGAACCGGCGCCGCTCCCGTCGTTGCCAAGATCGCCAAGGATATGGGAATCCTGACGATCGGTATCGTTACCAAGCCCTTTATCTTTGAGGGCAAGCGCCGTATGCAGCAGGCGGACATGGGAACCGCGAACCTTCGGGAGTACGTTGATTCTCTCATCGTTATTCCCAACGAGCGCTTAAAGCAGGTCTCCGAGAACAAGATCACGCTCGCAAACGCCTTTGAAACGGCGGACGAGGTGCTTCGCCGAGGAGTCCAAAGCGTTTCGGAGCTTGTAAACGTTCCCGGATTTGTCAATCTCGACTTTGCCGACGTGACCGCAATCATGAAGGATGCAGGCTACGCACATATGGGCGTCGGAACCGGTAAGGGACAGGATAAGGCTGTTATTGCCGCAACCACCGCCATCTCTTCCCCGCTTCTTGAAACCTCGATCGCAGGTGCAACCGGCGTTCTCGTCAGCATCACGGCGGCTCCCGATATCGGACTTGAGGAGGTGGATCTCGCCTCAACGATGATTGCTAAGGAAGCGCATCCCGACGCTAACATTATTTGGGGCGCCGCATTCGATCCAACGCTTGAGGACGAAATGCGCGTCACGATCATCGCAACAGGCTTTGAGAAAACCGAGAAAAAGCCTCTTTACGAAACGGTTTCTCCCGAGCCTGCAGACGAGCCTGTCATCGAGACCGAGCCCGAGCTTATAAAAGACGACGCAGAGGCCGCCGAATCCACCACCGAGCCGACCGAGACTCCTTCGCTTTCGGATAGCGAGCTTGACGATATTCTCGCGATCCTGAGACGTAGAAAATAAGAACTTACAAACGCCGTTCTTGTCAGGAAAATTGACAA
>JAFYMH010000142.1 GCA_017556685.1 Clostridia bacterium
CAAGCAGATCATCCCCGATCTGATCGATATTTGCAGTACGGTCGGCATTCACTTTGAAACAGCCGACGTGCTTGGCTTTGAACAGGCAAATTTGAGACTTACGCTCTGAAGCGCGAAGCTACAAAAAAAGGGCTTTTGCAGGGTAAAAAGATAAGCTCGCGCCTCCTTTTTTAGCTCAGCTCCTTATTGCCGCCCTTCGTCAGTCGTTTCCCCCTCGGGCAAACGGCGTCCCCTTCGCGACGCAAGCCACCCCGCGAGCATCACGGCAGAAAAGACGATGAGATAAAAGAGCAAAGGGAAAGCAAAACGCCCCTCGCTCGCCGCCTCGCGGTAGGGGAGGATCCCATGCGCGTAAACCGTTGCAAGGATCATAAACGCCGAGGACAGAATCGAAAGCGAAGGAAGCACAAAGCGCCGGAATTTTCCAAGGCGCTTTTCCTTTTTCATCCACCGAATAAAAATGGGGATATAAAGAGCGTAGAGCGAAACGCTCGGAAGCTCGGAAGAGTCAAAGGCAAAGACACCAAGCCAACCGCCGCTCGGCGCGAGATTGGCGCCGTAAAAATAGAGCATCCAGATCTCCGATACAAAAAGCCCCCAAACCGCTGAGCCGGGGGCGGTATCGGTCGCGCCGTCGATCTGCGAGAACAGCTCGGGGCGCGGTCCCCTTCCGCGCGCGGCGATGGCGTACATTCCGCGCGTTGTGGCGAGCATCATCCCGTTAAGTGTTCCAAGGCAAGAGATGATGACACAGATGCTGAGCAAAACCGCGCCAAGCGAGCCGAAAAGAGCTCGGAAGGAAGCCACCACCCCCTCTGCCATCAGCACCTCGCTCGGCGCCGCGCCTACCGCACCGATACAGTAAAGGACGTAGGATACGGTGACCGTGAGCGAACCGACAAGGAGCGCGAGCGGCAGATTCCTTTGGGGATCCTTAAGCTCGGCGTTGATCGAGGTGGCAACGATCCAGCCGTCGTAGGCAAAGACGGTCGAAACCACCGCCGCAAGGAGGCCGCTTCCGACATTGCCGCCGGCGGGTGTTCCCGAAGCGGTCGCAAGGTTTCGGAGCAGCGTACCGCTCGCAAGCCCCGCACCCACTCCGACGGTCGCCAAAAGGACGATGGGAATGAGCTTGATAGTGGTGGTACTGATCTGAATTTTTCCCGCGAGGCGAGGGGACAGGACGTTGACAGCATAGGAAAGGATGAGAAAAAATGCCGAAAGGACCATCGTACGCGGCCCTGCCGCGCTCCAGCCGAAAAGCTCTCCGAAATAGCGCGCCGAAACCCAGGAGAGCACCGAGGCCAAGCTCGGATAGTAGATATTTGCCATAAACCACGCAAGATAGTAGGAAAAGGTGCCGCCGCAGCTCGCCTCGGCATAGTCAACGATATCCCCACCGCTCTCCCACGCGCCCGCCATTACGGCGAACTGCGCCGAGCAGACGACCGTCAAGGCTCCCGTGATCGCAAAGGCAAGGATCCCGAGCGGCATGCTGCCACCGGTTGCAAGAAGGACGCTCTGCACCTTAAAAAAGATCCCCGAGCCGATGACGCTTCCGACCACCATGCAAATCGCGGTAAAAAGTCCGTATTTTTTCTTTGGTCCTTGCACCTTTCCCTCCCCGTACGGTGATGCTTTTAGTCTTTGGCTTTGGGTGCATTTCTATGATCGAAACCGAAAAAGATCGGAAATTTTGCTTTTCACCTTGACAGATGGAAAAACTTGTGGTATACTGTCGAGCGTTTGAGGGAGTAGCGAGCGCAGAGATGCGTAGCAAGTCAACATACTGATCAAGCGATCTGGCTTGCTTTCAATTGCGAGACTCATGCAAGGCGCCTTGGGGCTGTGCATGGACTCCTTATATTCCGAGCACGGTCTGCCGCGCCTCGGACTTTTTTGTTTTTTTGGGGGGAGCTATGCTTATCGAAATTCTTCTGACCGGCGTGCTGCTTGGCATCGGACTTGCTATGGATGCCTTCTCGGTCTCGCTTGCAAACGGACTGAATCAGCCCTGCATGAGGCAGGGGCGGATGTGCGCCGTCGCGGGAGTCTTCTCGCTCTTTCAGCTTGCGATGCCGCTCGTCGGCTGGATCCTGGTTTCCACCGTTGCACGCGCCTTCGTTGCCTTTGAAAAATGTATTCCCTGGATCGCTCTTGTCCTGCTCGGCTACATTGGCGGAAAAATGCTCGTCGAGGGCATCCGAAACGGCGACGTCGACTGCGAGGACAAGCCCGCGCTTGGGGTAAGGGCGCTTCTCGTGCAGGGGCTTGCCACCTCGATCGACGCTCTGTCGGTCGGCTTTACGATCTCGGACTATCGCTTTACAGAGGCTCTCGTCTCCTGCCTTATCATCGGGCTTGTGACCTTTTTCATCTGCTACGCAGGGCTTTTGATCGGCAAGCGCGCCGGGACTCGCCTTGCAGGAAAAGCAGGGGTCCTCGGCGGCGTCATCCTGATCGCCATCGGGCTTGAGATCTTTTTGACGAGCCTCTTTTGAGTCTGCCCAAAAGGACCGCCTCACTCCGATTTGATTCGGAGCGAGGCGGTCTTTTTCTCTTGACTTTTCCCCCTACCGTGTGCTATACTCGTTACAGGCCCGAAGCCTTCCGGCAGGCTTCGGAAAAACGACGGAAAAGAGGAAAACGACATGACCTATACGATCTCAAACGGCATTCTGACAGCATCCTTTTCGGACCTTGGCGGTGAGCTTCGCTCGCTTCAAAGGGACGGGGTCGAGTATATGCACGACGGCAACCCGAAGTACTGGAAGGGCATTGGCCCGATCATGTTCCCGATCTGCGGCCGTCTTTTCGGCTCAAAATATACCTATGGCGGCAAGGAGTACGAGATGATCCTGCACGGCTTTATCCGTCAGCAGCAAATGACCGTCGAGTCGGTGGGAGACTCCGAGATCACCTTCCGCTACGATAGCTGTGACGTCAGCCGTGCGCAGTACCCCTTTGAGTTCACCTTTAAGGTCACCTATACCCTTCTGGAAAATACGCTCGTGACCGCCTTCACGGTGGAAAACCGCACCGACGGCGTGATGCCGGTTGCGGTAGGCGGGCATCCCGGCTTCCGCGTTCCGATCGAGGGCAAGGGCGAGTTCACGGATTGCTATATTGAGTTCAGCGAGCCGTGCCCCGCAAGACGCCTTCGCTTCTCCCCCTCCTATCTGCGGCTTGGTAACGACCCTCTCTACGGCAAGGAGGATCTGAAAACGATCGAGCTTCATCACGGGCTCTTTGACGACGACGCCATCTTCCTTTACGATACGGCAAAATCGATCGCGATCCGCTCGCGCGTAAGCGACCGTGCCGTGCGCGTGGATTTCGATCGATTCAAGTACGTCGGGCTCTGGCACGCGCCGAAGACCGATGCCAATTACGTTTGCATCGAGCCCTGGACGGGAAGCCCCGGATACGAAGGAAAGGTCGATGATTTTGCCACCAAGGAGGACATGACGCAGCTTGAGGCAGGCGGTGTCTTCTCCTCTGCCTACTCGATCACGATCGAGTAAGCTATCAAAACGACACAAGCGAGGAGATACGAAATGAAGGGACGCTTTTTCGATCTTGCAAAGGAGATTGCCCGAAACGACAAAGACGCCGAGAAGTATGCGGCGCACCTTGCCGAGCTTTTTGATCTGATCCTGCCCCAGCGCGTGGGTGAGGAGCTTTGCTCGGCGCTTGCCGAGAGGGATGCCGATCGCGCCGTCTCGGCGCTTGCCGCCTACTACAGAAAAAAGCCCTCGGTTGCGGTCGCAAGCCTTACGGCAAGCGGAAGCTACAGTGAGTCGGTCGCCGACCGTGCCGTTCTGGGACAGTTCAGCGTTGTCGGCGTTGAGCACACCTTCGAGGGGGGAGAGGTCGATTTCCTCTTTAACCCCACCGAGGAAAAGGGACCTCTCAACCACGAATGGCTCTGGCAGCTCAACCGCCATAACCACTTCGCCGACATGGCGCGCGCCTATACGGCAACGGGGGACGAAAAATACGCCGTCGCCTTCCGCCGTCAGCTTCTCGCATGGATCGCACAGACCGAGATTCCCGCGGAGTGGAACACGCCCGGAAGCGCCTTTCGAACGATCGAATGCGGGCTCCGTCTGCACGGCGCGTGGCAGGTCGCCTTCGACGGCTTTCGGAAAAGCGACTCGGTCGACGATCTCACGCTGCTTCTGATGATCGCCTCGATGCACCGTCAGGCAGTCCATCTCGTCGAGCATCCCCGAACCGGGAACTGGCTGATGACCGAGTCAAACGGCCTCTTTACCTTCTCGGCGCTCTTCCCCGAGCTCTCGGATTCGGAGTCGGGCCGCGCCCTTGCCGCAAAGCGCCTGCTCGGCGAGCTTGAGGTGCAGCTTCTCCCCGACGGAATGCAGTACGAGCTCTCCCCCGACTATCACAGGGTCGTCTTTCAGTGCGCGCTCAGCTTCTGTCAGCTGTCGATCGCGCTCGGGAAAGGAGACGAGATCCCCGATGGCTACCGCGCGCTCCTTAAAAACGCGGCAAACGCCGCGATCCTGCTATCCACCCCCGCGCAGACTCAGCCGAGAACCAATGACACCTTCACGGTTTCGACCGCCGCATGCACGCGAGGAACCGAGGCGATCCTCGGGGACGATCCCGTCCATCGCTATTTCAACACCCGCCGCGCCGAGGGAACTCCCCCGACCGAGGGAAACGCATCGGCGTACCTTCCCTATGCAGGTCTTGCCGCCATGCGCTCGGATTGGGGACCGGATGCAACCTATCTCTGCTTTGACGTCGGCCCTCTCGGTATTGCGCACTCTCATCAGGATAAGCTGAATATCCACCTTTACAAGGGCTCGACCGAGCTTCTCTACGACGACGGCGGCGGACAGTACGATAAGTCCGAGGCGCGCGCCTACGCTCTTTCGGGCTACGGACACAATACCGTCCTCGTTGACGGACTCGCCCAGAACCGAAGCGAGCCGAGGCGCGTTACCGAGCCGATCGACGCCGACTGGACGACGAGCGAGCGCTTTGACTATGCCTTTGGCGTCTACGAGGACGGCTTTGGCCCCGAGCAGCTTTGCCTTGCCCGCCATCGGCGCGAGGTGCTGTTCGTTAAGCCCGACTTCTTCTGTGTGACCGACACGCTGACCTCGCGCGATAGCCTGAAGCACGATTATGAGCTTCTGCTTCATATGGACACCGAGAGTGTCCGCCCTCTGCCCGAGCTTCCGAACGCGATGGTCGCGGAATTCGGAGGGGATAGCGAGCTTATCGTCGTTGCGATCGACTCGCTTGAGACGACGCCTACCCTGAGCGCCGTCTCGGGAAGAGAGACGCCGACCCTGCGCGGCTGGTACAACGGTCGAAACGATAAATGCCTGCATAAGGCAACGACCGTCGCGCGCACGGCTTGCGGAGAGCGTGACTGGCGCTTTACCACCCTGCTCTTCCCTGTTTGCAAGGGCGACGCCTATCCGACCGTCCTGCAAAATGCCGACGGCACCCTGACGGTGACCTTCAAGGGGAAAACGGTAAAGATCGATCCCCTCGCGCCGAAGGAAAGCATCTGACTTTTCTCCCAAATAAAAACTATTGATTTTTTTGCTCGACCGTATTATAATTAACAAGGAACCAAAATTTTTCATAACGGAGGAAACCGCCATGGAGAAAAACAAGTACGCAGGTACCCAGACCGAAAAGAACCTTGAGGCAGCATTCGCCGGAGAATCGCAGGCAAGAAACAAGTACACCTACTTTGCCTCTGTTGCAAAGAAGGAGGGCTACGAGCAGATGGCAGCGCTCTTCCTTTCAACGGCAGAGAACGAGAAGGAGCACGCTAAGCTCTGGTTCAAGGAGCTTGGCGGCATCGGCAACACCGCAGAGAACCTTCTCGAGGCAGCAGCCGGAGAGAATTACGAGTGGACCGATATGTATGCAGGCTTTGCCGAGACGGCAGAGAAGGAGGGCTTTAAGGCGCTTGCCGCAAAGTTCCGTCTCGTTGCCGCCATTGAGAAGCGCCATGAGGAGCGCTATCGCGCACTTCTGAAGAACCTCGAGAACGCCGAAGTCTTCGAGAGAAGCGAGGTCAAGATCTGGGAGTGCCGCAACTGCGGACACATCGTCGTCGGCACCAAGGCACCCGTCGTCTGCCCGACCTGTGCGCATCCCCAGGCATTCTTCGAGATCATGGCAGAGAACTACTGATAAATTCTCCCCGTTCCGATGGCAAAAATGCCAAAAACCGCTTGACAAACCCCTACACCTGTGCTATAATCATTCGTGCGATATAGCGAGGTGTGGCTCAGCTTGGTAGAGCGCTACGTTCGGGACGTAGAAGTCGCAAGTTCGAATCTTGTCACCTCGACCATCGAAAAAGGACACCCATTTGGGTGTCCTTTTTCTATCGCCGAGACGGCAC
>JAFYMH010000011.1 GCA_017556685.1 Clostridia bacterium
CTTTGAAAAAAGACATATCTCCACCCTCTCGGGCGGTCAACAGCAACGCGTAGCAATCGCGCGCGCGCTGGTAAAAAAGCCCCGCGTTCTGCTTTTGGACGAACCGCTCGGCGCGCTTGACCTCAAATTGCGCAAGGACATGCAAAAGGAATTGCGCGGCATCCAGCAGCAAACGGGCATCACCTTCATCTACGTCACGCACGATCAGGAGGAGGCGCTTTCGATGTCGGATACCGTCGTGGTCCTTGAGGGCGGCGTCATTCAGCAGATCGGAACGCCCACCGACATCTACAACGAGCCGAAGAACGCCTTCGTTGCCGACTTCATCGGCGAGTCGAACATCATCGACGGCGTGATGCTTGAGGACTACCGCGTTTCCTTCGACGGTCAGGTATTTGAGTGCCTTGACCGGGGGTTTGCGAAAAAAGAGCCGGTTGACGTCGTCATCCGTCCCGAGGACGTTGACGTCGTTCCGATCGAGAAGGGAATGCTCCGCGGGCACGTTACGCAGGTCACCTTCAAGGGCGTGCATTACGAGGTCATCGTTGACGTCAACGACTTCAAGTGGATGATCCAGACGACCGACTTCGTTGCCGAGGGCTCGGACATCGGCATCTATATCGAGCCCGACGCCATTCATATCATGAAGAAATCGCGCTTCTCGGGCGTGTTCGGGGATTATTCCAGCTTCTCTGACGAGATGGACGAGCTCTCGGATCCCGAGAGCGGGGAGGGTGAAGATGACGCTGACGAAAACTAAGCGCTCGGCGATCACGTCCGCCATCTCCTCGGCGCCGCATACCCTTTGGTGCGTGCTCTTCATTTTGGCACCCCTCGCCTTCGTTGCCTATTACGCCTTTACCGACGAGGGCGGCTCCTTTACCCTTGCCAACATCAACGAGGTCTTTTCCCCCGCCTATCTTGCCATCCTTGAGAGATCGCTTCTCTTTGCGCTTTACGCAACCGTCATCTGCCTGCTTCTCGCCTATCCGCTTGCATACGCCATCTCGCGTATGCGCGAGCGCAATCAGACGCTGATGATCATGATGCTGATGCTCCCGATGTGGATTAATCTCCTCATCCGCACCTATTCTCTTAAGATCCTGCTCGAGTCAAACGGCATCGTCAACACTCTGCTTGAGGTGATCGGGCTTGGCCCCGTGCAGATGCTCGGAACCGATTTTGCCATCGTGCTCGGCCTTGTTTACAACTATCTCCCCTATATGGTGCTTCCGATCTATTCGGTCATGACCAAGATCGACCGTCGGCTGATCGAGGCGGCGGGGGACCTCGGCTGTAACGGCTGGCAGACGATGCTCCGCGTGATCTTTCCGCTCAGCATCTCGGGCGTGATCTCGGGCGTAACGATGGTGTTCGTTCCCTCGATCTCGACCTTCTTTATCTCAAAGAGCCTCTCGGACGGCCGCATCAAGCTGATCGGCGACATCATCGAGCAGCAGATCTCGCTTCATAACGTTGCCGCATACGAGATCGGCTCGGCGCTCTCGTTCGTGCTTATGATCTTCATTATCATCAGTCTTTTCATCACCAACCGCTTCGGCGACAGTGACGGGGGGGTGGTTTTGTGAGGATCGCATCCAAGGTCTATACCGCTCTTATTTTCGTCTTTCTTTACGCGCCGATCGCCGTCATGATCCTCTTTTCCTTCAACGGCTCGTCGAGCACGGCGGTGCTCAGCGGCTTTTCGCTTCGCTGGTACCGCGAGCTCTTTTCCGACCGCGCGGCGGGCGAGGCGCTTCTGAACACCCTTTGGCTCGCGCTTCTCTCGGCATCGATCGCAACGGTGCTCGGAACGCTTGCCGCCGTTGCGCTCTCGAAAATGAAGCGCCGCTGGCTTCGCTCGACCCATACGAGCATTCTCAACATTCCGATGATGAATCCCGATATCGTCACGGCGGTGTCGATGCTGATGCTCTTCGTCTTCGTCGGCAATCTTCTGAACGTCGCAAGCCGCAGCTTTCTGACGGTGCTCATCGCGCACGTCACCTTCAATCTGCCCTACGTGACCCTTTCGGTCACGCCGAAGCTCCGTCAGATGGACAGAAACCTTCCCGAGGCGGCGGCGGATCTCGGATGCACGCCCCTTCGCTCCTTTTTCCTCGTTGAGCTTCCCGCGATCCTGCCGGGCGTGCTCTCGGGAGCCCTGATGGCGTTCACGCTTTCGCTTGACGATTTCATCATCACGCAGTTCACCAAGGGCGAGGGCTTTTATACCCTTCCGACCTATATCTATTCGATGACCAAGAGAAAGGTCGCGCCCGATATGTATGCGCTCTCGACCCTGATCTTCCTTGTCATCCTTTGCCTTCTCGTGCTTTCCAACGTCGTGCAGGCGCGCATGGACCGCCGCCGCAACCCCAAAAAGAATCCCAAGGCTCGTAAGAAAGGGACACAGCATTGAAAATTTGCCGTCTTCTTTTACTCTTATTTTTGCCCGCGCTTCTTTTGCCGTCGCTCGTCTCCTGCGGGAAAACGCCGCGCGCCGACGATTTCATCGAAACCGAGTACGCCGGCTCGACTCTGTACGTCTATAACTGGGGCGAGTATATCTCGGACGGAAGCGACGGCTCCCTTGACGTCATCCGCCGCTTTGAGGAGCTGTACGGCATCGAGGTACGCTACGATTACTATTCGACCAACGAGGAGCTTTACGCCCAGCTTTCGAGCGGTGCGTCCTACGACGTCATTTTTCCCTCCGATTATATGATCGAGCGCCTTGCCCAGGAAGGGATGCTCGAGCCGCTTGACTATGACAATATCCCGAACTATCGGTATATCGACGGGCGCTACAAGGGGCAGTATTTTGATCCCGACGATCTTTATACCGTTCCGTATTCGGTCGGCATGATCGGCATTATCTATAACAAAACGATGGTGTCCGAGATCGACCGATCGAACCCCTCGACCATGACCTGGGAGCTGCTTTGGAGCGACGCATACTCTGCCGCCCAGAAGATCAACTTCAACAACCCCCGCGACGCCTTCGGCGTTGCCATGCTCGCCCTCGGGCTTGATCTCAATACCACAGACCCTGCCGATTGGCAGGCGGCGTACGAGAAGCTCTCGCGCCAGGACTGCATCTATCTGATGGACGAGGTCTACAATAAGATGGAGAA
>JAFYMH010000143.1 GCA_017556685.1 Clostridia bacterium
AGCATTTCTTTACCGACGAGGGATATCTCACCTTCACCCTTCCCGTCAAGAGAAGCACCCTGCTTCTGAGCAAAACGCTGAACGCTGTCATCTGGTTTTCGGCACAGTTCGTCCTGACGGCTCTGTCGGTGCTTCTCTTCATCCTTCTCGTCACACCCGCCGAGCCGGGCGGCGGTCCTCTCAACCCCATGGTGCTTGAGAGCATCGCCGAGCTGCTTGCGATCGCATGGACGGAGATCGGCGCGTGGCTGCTCGTCTATCTCCTTGAGGCGCTGCTCATCGGGCTCGCCTATCTCGTTTTTTCGACGCTTCTCGCTTATTTTTGCATAACGGTCGGCGCTGTGCTTGTCAAGCGCGCCAAGATTCTTCTCTCGATCGGTATTTACTATGCCGTTTCCTCCGCGCTGTCAATCCTGCGGCAGCTCTTATTGCTTGTGCTCGGTCCGTTTCTCCTTGACGGTCTCAGTCTCCTCGCTCTGCACACCACGAAAAATCAGTTCTCGGCAATTTTCGCCCTTTTTATCCTCTTGATCCCCACCGTGCTTGCGGCTTTGGGGGCGCTTCTTTACCTCTTCACACAGCGCTTGCTTGACCGCAAGCTGAATCTGGCGTAAGGGCGATCGCATGAAAGCAAAATCCGCAATAAAAGGCGGTCTGAAATGCATTTTGCATTTCAGACCGCCTTTTTGTTTTACGGTTAAGGCTTATCCACGTGCAGGTTCGGGAAATACTTGCAGAACTCGGCGATCTCGCGGGTATAGTCGCCCTCGACCTCGACGAAGTGGTGGATGTAGGGGCCGTCGATGAGCTTATCCTCGACCGCCTGCAGATCCTCAAACTCGCCCCAGAGGTAGGTACCGTGGGTCTTCGGTCCCTCGGTCGTCTTGCAGGTGAGGGGCAGAATGACGTATCTGCCGCCGGTCTCGCGGTCGATGCGCGACACGGTATACACGCCGTCGCGTGCGCGGAACCACTCTCTCTGATTGACGAGCCTTGCCTCACAGTCGGGCGCCTTGCAGGAAAGCGGGAACGGACCGCAATGCCAAAGGAGCTCGGCGTTCTTGTTCTCGGGGTGACGGACGGTGAACTCGCCGAACAGGGGCTTGCCCTCTCCGAGCGTTGCGCTCTTCAGAAGCACCATCGTCATCGCACAGTGCATATCGCTCTCGCAGGAAACCATGTATCCGAGATCGTTTAGCAGTCCATAGACGGCGCAGGGGGCAAGGCCATCGAACATCACGGGCGTTGCCGTCCAGCACTCTGCCGAGATGACGTCGAGATTGAACTCCTCAAAGAGGTGCTTATAGACGGCGGCAAGGGTTGCCATCGGGCGGATGTACTTCGGCGTGAGGTCGTCAAGGGTGTACTTCTCGCTGAAGTACCGCTCAAACTCGGCGATCTCGTCGGCGTAGAGGGTGGGGGCATCCTTCATTCTCTGCTCGATCATGGCAAAGTTGAGCGCAACGATGCGAATGCCGAGCTGCTCCATCAGGTCGCCCTCGTTCCAGATGACCGAATAGAAGGGCAAGGGACGGCTTCCGATCTGACCGATGCGAAGACCGCTGAAGTTCTTGACCATGCAGGCAACGCGCACGAAGCGCAAGAAGCCCTCGCGGAACTCCTCGGACTCGACGCGGCAGCAGGGCAGGTGCGAGAAGGGGATATGGTATCTCTGCATCTGTCTTGATACGCCGAACAGACCGCACTGCGAGTCGGTCGGGCGCATTCCGTCGACGTAATACTCGTCGTCAAGCGGAGCCCAGAGAAGCACGGGCTTGCCGAGGGCCTTCGCGATGTCTGCCGCTGCCTCCTCGTTTCCGAAGTTGCAGTTGATGATCATGACGGCGTCGACCTTCTCGCTCTTAAAGCGCTCGATGACCTCGGCGGCGCTCTTGTCGTCGAAAACGAGGTCCTCGATGCCGATTCCCTTGTTGTCAACGAAGCTCACCTTATCGGTGGCGAAGTTCTCCTCGATGTACTTGACGAATCTCTTCCCTCTCTGCTCGGCGGAATACCAGGTCAGAAAGGTTCCCCTCGGACGGTCGGTGGTATTTCTGCGCATGGCGACGAGTCCGATCTTGACGTTATAGTTCAGCATAAGTGACTCCTTTCAAAAGGTATCTACGATACCGTAATCGGCATAATCGAAAATCGGAGCGTTTTTGTCGGGATTGATGGCGATAACGGTTCCGGCGCGCTCCATTCCCACGATGTGGTGCACCGCGCCCGAGATCCCGACGGCGATATAGACGGGGGGACTGACCTTCTTTCCCGTCAGTCCGACCTGCGTTTCGTAGCGCGCGATCCCCGCGTCAACGAGCTTTCTCGAGGCAGCAAGATCGGCACCGAGCCGCTCGGCAAACGCCGAGACGGCATCCATTTTGTCATGCACGCCAAAGCCCGCCGCCACGACGATCTCTCGCGCGCCGCCCTCGTCGGTTCGAACGGTTGCCATCGCAGGGCGCGTCAGGCTTCGGATCTTGGCGATCACGCTTCCCGAGAGCGCAGGACGGTACATGGCAAGCTCGCCTCCCTCGCACTCAAGGCGCGTACAGTCGGCGCAAAGCCCAAGCCCCATCCTTGCGGCAACGAGCGAGGAAAGGCGCTTTGACCTCGGATCGCTTCCCCAAAGCACCGCATCGGGCTTAAGCTCCCCGATCTCGCGCGTCAGCGTATCGGCGTCCGAAAGCGGAAGCTCGGTGATCGACTCGGCAACCGTCTCGGCGTAGCTCCTTGGCGCGCCCCCGACGGTCACGACGTGCACAAGGCGCTCGCCGCTCCCCTCTCCTTCGCCGTCCCCGACGGCTCTTGCGCTTTGAAGCGCAGTTTGGAGCACAGAGTCAAGCTCGTCGCGCGAGATGAAGCGGCAACGGCGCCTGCCCGATTGGTTCTCAAAGGTTTTGGCAACCCGCGTTGGCGAGCCGCGAAGTCCGCATTTTGCGGGATCCGCGCCGACCTCGGCGGCACCAAGCGTTATAAGCTCGCCCGTGCGCGAGCCGATGCGCGGCAGACGAAGCTCAAAGACTCTCTCAAGGGTAAGGAGCGCGGGCAGAGCCGAAATCGCCTCCCCTTCCCTCGTTTGACAGGTGATACTGCCGTCCGAGAGCGAGTCGATCCTCATGACGCTGGTCAGAAGCGAAAGCCCCGCAAGCTCGGCGAGCATCGGTCCCGTCTGCGCCGTATCTCCCACAAGGGTCTGCCGTCCGCAGAAGACGAGATCGGGGGAGATGACCCGAAGCGCCCTTGAAAGGGCGTACGCCGTTGCCAGCGTATCCGCCCCTGCAAAGACGGGATCGGTCAGAAGGTACGCCCTTTTCGCGCCGAGTCTCGTCAGACGAAGAAGAAGCTCCCCCGTCCTTGGCGTTCCCATGCTGAGAAGCACCACCTCGGCGCCCTCGACCCGAAGCGCCGCCTCGTATGCGGCGGCGTCAAAGGGGCCAAGCTCTCCGTCAAGCCCCTGACGCAGACAAACCGCGATCCTCATGCCTCGTCCTCCCCATGGTAAATGGGAGCGAGCGCATCGTGGATCTTTTTGTATTTTTTGAAGATCTCCGCATAGCGAAGGGTATTCTCAAGACATGGCTCGACCTCTGCCTTCGGCTTGACGCAGAGGGCCGCTGCCGACTTAGGATCTGAGAAGATCCCGACCGCAACGCCCGCCAGCATGGCAGAGCCAAGGGACGAGTCGCTGCTTTCGGTCACGCGGAGCGGAATGCCGAGCACGTCGGAGGCGATCTGCCTCCAGAGCGGGCTCTTTGCGCCGCCGCCGATCAGGGTTGCGCCTCGGTCGACCGAGATCCCGAGCGACTCAAGATAATGCTTGCTCTCAAGCAGAGAGAAGGCGACTCCCTCAAGCACCGCACGTGTGAAATGTCCGCGGCTATGGGTCGCGCGGATGCCGACGAAGCTTCCCGAAAGAAGCGGATCGGCATAGGGGGTCAGCTCGCCGTTGATATAAGGATGGAAGAAAAGCCCCTCTGCGCCGATCGGCGTTTGTGCCGCCTCCTCGTCAAGGACAGAATAGTCCCCTCCGAAGGTGTCGCGGTACCAGCGAAGACTCGACGCCGCCGCCTTGGTTGCGGTTCCGGGATACCAGAGCCCCTTGACGACGTGAGAGTAGTTGACGAGATGTCGGTCGGGGCAGGCACGGTCGGTGATGACGCAAACGCGCCCTGCCGTTGCAAGCTTGACCGTCACGTCACCCGGCTCGACCGCGCCCGAGGCAAAGACCTCCATGACGGTATCGGTCGTTCCGCAGATGACGGGGGTACCGGCTGAAAGTCCGGTTGCCTTCGCCGCCAGGGGGGTCACCGAGCCGATGACGTCGGTCGGCGCCTTGATCGGCGCAAGCATCTCGGTCGTGATCCCTGCAAGCGCACAAAGCTCGGGGTCCCACTGCATCCTGCGAAGGTCGAAGAGCATGCTTCCCTCTGCCTCAATGTAGTCGGTGCAGAAAACGCCGGTCAGAAAATAGCGGATATAATCCTTCTCAAAAAGGACGTAGCGGACGCGGGCAAAGCACTCGGGCTCATTGTTTTTGAGCCAGATGAGCTGCGGAAGCGTCCAGATGGTATCGGGCCTGTGGAAGGTCTTTTCAAAAATCTCACTCCCATGCGAGCGGCGAAGCTCCTCTGCCTCAAGTCTGCTCCGAGAATCGGTCCAATGCATCGCAGGGCGAAGCGGACGGAACTCCCCGTCGCAGACAAGCGAGGTGTGGGTTGCGGAATCCACGGCGATTGCCGCGATGGATTCTGGCTTAATATTTGATTTCTTAAGGATCGCCCCCGTGCATTCGGTGAGCGCCGCGATCCAGTCGCCGGGGTTCTGTTCGCAGGCACCCACCGTCGGATGCAGGGTGGGATACTCCACCGTATGCTCCGCCGTAATGGCCCCTTCTTCAGAGAGCAGGGTCGCCTTGGAGGCACCGCCTCCGAAATCGATTCCAAGGAGATATCTCATGTTCCTCTCCTATCAGTAATTGATCTTGTAATTCTCTCCGTACACGCCGGGAACGACCCCTCTTGCAAGAAGCGAGGCATTCTCCTCGTGCGAGATGATCCACTTGTTCCGACGGAAGAGAAGTCGATCGCTAACGCTTCCCTCAAGGGGGGTATTGGTCCCTCTCGGAAGCCCAACGACCATACCGAAGCCCTCGTCGCTGACCTGGCAGGGGCAGAAGTGCAGGGTCGTTGCATACACCTCAAGCACCGTTCCCTTCGGAACGTAGAATGCCTTCATGGTTGCCGAATCGAGCCGTCCGTCCGAAAGATCAGAGCGTCTTCCGAGGATGAGCACAAGCGGCGTGACGGCAACGTTAAGCTCCGACGATGCGTGCCATTCGGTGCCGCCAAGGGTCTCGCTGTGCCCCCAGCAGTAGCCAAGCTCGGTATCGAGCGTTCCGAAAATGCTCTCGCAGATCTCCCCCGCCACTCGGGTCGCCTCAAAGGAATCGACCGAGGGAAGGTACGCCGAGCCGCTCTCGGGATTTTCGATTTTCCCCGCCGCCTCGACGAGCTCGGAGGGGTCGAGGGAAAGGACCCTGCCGTACTCCGAAAACGCCTCGTCGAAGACGTCGTAAAAGCGAAGACTCGGATTTTTCTCTCTGAGCTTGTTTAGCATAGGATGCCTCTCAGCGCTTTTCGATCCAAGCGTGCTCGGGATCGCTTGAGCGGTTAAAGCCCTGATAATCGCCTGCCATCAGCCACAGGAAGTAGCTCTTATAGCCGGGGGTCGTAACCGTGGTATGATAGCCATAGGGGAACTCGACCAGCTCGTCGTTCTTGACGCGATAAGCCTCGTCGATCGAGCCGTCGGAGGTATAAAGGCACTGCACGGCAAAGCCCTGCTTCGGCTCGAACAGGAAGTAGTAGATCTCCTCGGCAATGCACTCGCGCGGCATATCGTTGACGTCGTGCTTGTGCGGCGGGAAGCCCGCCCAGTTGCCCTCGGTGCAGTACGCCTCGCCGATGGTCAGAACCTTGGCGTTGGTCGTACCGTCGATGATAAAGCTCGTCTCGCGCTGGAAGGGGACCTCGCCGAGAAGCTTGAGGGAAACGTGATCCCCTCTCAGAAGCTGGGGCTCGGTCTTCTCGGAAATAGGGGTAGCGCAGACGGCGATCTTCACGCTGTCAAGCGCGATGATCTCAAGGCTCGTCTCGCGAGGCATATAGAAGCTCTCGGCGCGACGGTTCTCAAAAACGCTCATGCGGTTTCCGACATTCTCCCAAAGCTCAGAGCCAAATTTGACGTTGCAGTGGCCCTCGAGCATGATGAAGGCGGTCTCCTTGTCGGCGGTATCAAAGGTGAGGGTCTCGGCGGCGCCGAGCTCGATGATACCGAACTCGAGCTTCTTCAGACTGCACTCGCCGATCTTGCAGACCGGGGTGTAGCCCTTCGCCGGCGTATAGGTCTTCTTGTAATTATAGCTCATAGCCGTTCTCCTTCATATAATTCTTGACGGTCTCAAAGCTCGGCGTGCTCTCTCTCGCTCCGACGCCCATGCACTTGATGGCAGAGGTCGCGGAGGCGATATGACAGCAGGTCTCGGGCGCATAGCCCTTGACGTATGCCGCGGCAAAGGCGCCGTGGAAAACGTCGCCCGCGCCGTTCGAGTCAAGCACCTCGGCGGGATAGATCGGATAGCGACGGATCTCGCTTCCGTCATAGAGCAGGCCGCCGCGCTTGCCGTCGGTGATCACAACGATCTCGGGGCGGTAGCGCTCGTAAAGCGCCTTTGCCGCCGACTCGATGTCGCCGCATCCGGTATGCCCCATCGCGAACTCGGCGGAGGGGATCATAAGATCGGTTACGGCAAGAAGACGGTCGACGTTCGGGTAAAGCCCGCCGCAATCGTAAAGCACCTTGCCGCCGTTTTCACGGACGATAGAGGCAGCCTCAACGGCACCGTCAAGCTCGTTGCCGTCAACCATCAGAAGCGACGCCTCGGAAAGCGCCTTCTTCTGCTCCTCGTTCAGAGTGAGCGCGGGCAGATCGCCCTTATCGAACACGCAGGTGCGCGTGGCGCTGTCCTTGGCAAGCCAAAGCACAGAGGCAAAGGAGCGATAGCCGCTCATTACGCTGACAAGCGAGGTGTTGACCCCGTACTTTTCAAAATCCTTTTGCAGAAATACGCCGCCGGCGTCATCCGAGAGAACGCCGATATACGACGCCGACTCTCCGAGCTTTGCCGCCGCGACGAGCCCGGTCGCAACCGGGCCGCCGCCTGCCGCCTGTGACGTGACGGCGCGCATCTTCGTATCCTCGGTGGGATAGGTAGGGAGCGTGTAGAGCGTATCGTACACGCACGCACCGATGCCAACGATCTTTTTCATGTCACTCTACCCTTCCGTTTGCTCCGACAAGACGAATGCGGGAGATGCAGAAATCGCGGACCGCCTCGATCGGCTTCTTCATGAAGGTATCGACCGCAACGGGACGGTTTGGCGAGTCGAGCACCTCCTTGCAGGCGTCAAGGAAGGCGTAGCAAACGTCGGTCGCAAAGTTCATCTTGCGAACGCCTGCCGCAACGGCGCGGCGGATCTCCTCGTCGGGAACGCCCGAGCCGCCGTGCAGAACGAGCGCGGTGTTTCCGGTTGCCTTGCGGATCGCCTCAATACGCTCGATGTCGAGCTTCGGGGGCTTGGCGTACCTTCCGTGCGCCGTACCGACGGCAACGGCAAGGCAGGCAACGCCGGTCTCCTCGACAAAGCGCTTTGCATCCTCAGGGGTCGTGAACTCATCCATATCGCTGTCGCTCGTCATCCCGACGTGACCAAGCTCGCCCTCGACCTCGACGCCAACGTACGAGCAGGTCTTAACGACCCTTTTCGTCAGGGCGATGTTCTCCTCGAAGGGAAGGGTCGAGCCGTCGAGCATGATACCGGTCGCACCGTAGCGGAGCGAGCGGGTCGTCTCAAGCTCGGAGGGTCCGTGATCGAGATGGAAGCAGACGGGGACCGTCGCCGCCTTTGCCGCCGCCAGGATGACGGGAGCCAGATAGTATCCGGTCTCCTCCTTCATCAGACGGGGATAGACCTGCATGATGATGGGTGAGCGCTCTGCCTCAGCGGCCTTGATCACGCCCATCGCGGTCTCCATATTGTATACGTTAAACGCAGGAATGCAGTAGCCGCCCTTTTCGGCAAGCTCCAGAACGGCTTTCAGAGATACCAGCATACTCTTCTCCTTACTCTCCGAGAACGAGCTCCTCGATCGAAAGGATCTCGACCTCATTTTGCTCAACCGACTTCAGCGCGGTGTACTCCGAAACCGACGCCGTCACGATGACCTTCGCACCGATGCTCGTTGCATTGAAGATACGGCGCTCGGCAACCTTCTTGATGGTCTCGGGCATATACTGTGCCATGAGGATGTTTCCTGCCCAAACCGTCTCAGCGCGGCAGAGAAGCATCTCGTCAAGCTCGGCGTATGCCGAGATGACGGCACGCGCCTCGTCGCACTCGCCGAGATCGCGGGCGAGCTGGAAGGGATCCTGGTAAACGACGCGCAGATCTGTCTTCTTTGCGGCAAGCTTCTTCTCGGCGACAAGCGAAGCGAGGTATGCCGTGAAGGTCACGGCGTTTGCCGAGGTCTCGATGCCAAGCTCGGGATACTTTTGCTTGATCACCTTTGCGTCGGTGGGATCGAAGACGACGACGGTCTTGTAGCCATCCATGACCGAGGCGGCCGCCTTCATCTGACTCTTGGTCTCCTCGGCGGCGCCGATGAGA
>JAFYMH010000144.1 GCA_017556685.1 Clostridia bacterium
CCGACAGAAGAAATAGTCGGCGGCAAGTCCCTCGATTTCGGTTCTCTCAAAGCGGAGGGGACGGATCTCCTTCGGGAAGGAAAGCGGATGGATGGGCATGGCTTGGCTCCTTTATCGTCGTTTTTCACACCCGCTTATTATATCAAAAAGGAAAGAGATGCCGTCTTGCAATTTTTGTGCGGTTTTGCTCAAAGCTTCTCTTTTTATGCAAAAAACGCAAGAATATTCCGAAAAACCGCCGAAAGAATGAATAATTATTCGAAAAATACCCCGAAAAATTCCAAAGTTTTTTGCAAAGCGTCAAAAAGCACGCAAGGAGCCTTGCGTTCCCTGCGTGCCGTCGTGCTTTGTCAATATTCGCTCAGTTTGCCTTTATCTGCCGTCGCCCTTGATCTCCGAAATGAGACGGCGGTACTCGTCTCGGGTGATAAGGAGATTCATCGCCTCAAGCAGAGCGTTTGCGGTCATATCCTCGGGAAGCGCAAGCGCGCGGGCAAGGCGCGCGCGCAGAGCCACACTTCCCTCGCTCCCTGAGAGCCCGTCGAGGTAGAGATCGGTTTTGGTGATCGCCTCGCCCTTCGGTGCTTCGTCTGCTTTTTCGGCGTAGGGCATAAGAAGCTCGCGCAGAAGCTCCGCCGGCATTCCCTCAACTCCGAGCAGCCCCGATTTGCCTGGGGTTCTTTTTCTTTTTTCCTTGCCCGCGATTTTTGGGATATAGACCTGAAGGAGCGAGCCCTTTGGCAAAATGCCCGAGAGATACCCTCGGATCTGCTTTCCTGCGCCGTCGCTGTCGGTCAGAACGAGAAGCCTTGATCCTTCGGCAAGACGGCGAAGGAGCGCCCGAAGCTCGGCGGAGCTGAAGACCGAGTAGCCGCCTGTGCAGATGATGGGGGAGCTGACGATATTTGAGAGCGTGATCTTATCGTATTTCCCTTCGACGACGAGGGGATAGCGAAGCTTAAGCTTTTCCACGGACCTTACCTCGCTTTGATTTGGCTGCATATTTTTTGCACAGTCCTCTTTCCCCGAGCAGACACTCGCCGCAGCGCGGGGAGATCGCGCGGCAGACGTCGCGCCCGAAGAAAACGATGCGGTGGCAGAAATCCGCCGATTCGATAGGGTCGATCAGTCCCCAAAGGATCCTCTCGATCTTCTCGGGCGACTTCTCGCTCTCGGGGTAGTAGCCAAGCCGTCCGCAGATGCGGATGCAGTGCGTATCGGTAACGACCGCGGGCAGACCGAAGACGTCGCCGAGCAGGAGGTTGGCGATCTTTCTCCCGACCCCCGGGAAGGTGAGAAGCGCCTCCATCGTATCGGGAAGCCGACCGCCGTAAACCGAAAGAAGCCGCTCGGATGCAAGCTTCAGATCCAGCGCCTTGCGGCGGTAAAGACCGCAGGGGCGCACGAGCGCTTCAAGCTCGGAGAGCTCGGCGGATGCCATCGCCTCGGCATTCGGATAGACGCGGAAAAGCTCACGGCAGGTGAGATTGACGCGCGCATCGGTGCACTGCGCCGAAAGCCGCCCCATGACGAGAAGCCGCCAGGGGTCAACGCCGCCCCACTCGAGCGCACATTCGGCAGAAGGATAGAGCTCCTTTAACGCCGCTACCGTATCGCTCAGCCTTTTCTTTTCGTTTTTCATTCCTCAATCTCCGAAAGCAGGCGAATAAGGGTCTTGCAGGGAAGCCCGACGACGTTATCAAGCTCGCCCTCGATCGACTCAACGAATGCCGAGGCACCGCCCTGGATGCCGTACGCCCCTGCCTTGTCCATCGGCTCGCCGCTTGCGATATAGGCGTCGATCTCGTCTTCTGTAAGAGGACGGAAGTAGATGACCGTCGTTTCCCCGTCCGAGATCAGGCGCTCGCCGCGTAGGACCGCAACCCCGGTATGCACGGTGTGCCGAGAGCCCGAAAGACGGGAGAGCATCGCCTTGGCGTCTGCTTCGTCGGTCGGCTTTCCGAGGGCTCTGCCGTCAAGCTCAACGAGCGTGTCTGCGGCAATGACGGTGTCGCTCGGCGAAACCTGCCCGACGAGCGCCTCTGCCTTACGACGGGCAAGAAGCTCAACCCCCTCTCTCGGAGAGAGCCTTTCGTCAAGCGACTCGTCGGTATCGGCGGTAAGGACGGTGAAGGGGATGCCAAGCTCGGTGAGATACGCATGCCTGCGGGGGGATTTGGATGCAAGAATATACGCCATTTCAGCTTCCTTTCAAGGTTCAGATCAGAAGGATTTCGGCAGACGTCTTACGTCTCCCGAGATCGGCTTGTGCGCAAGATACGCCCCTATAAGGCGCGCACATTCCGAGGGGCTTTCGCTTGTGATGAGAATATGCGCTCGGCGGATCCCCGCCTCGGCGAGAAGCTCGGGGCGGTCGCCGAGGTAGGTCACGGCGCTGTTGAGCAGAAGATTGCGATGCTCTCCCTCCCGAATGAGCGGAAAGCGCACGCCGCGCCGATCGGAGAGGGACGCGTCTCGGCAATGCTCGCAGCCCGCCGTTTCCCGAATGAAGCAACGCTCAAGGAGCATCAGAGGGATCCGACCCGCGACGATCACGCGGCCGCCGATATGTCCTGCAAGAACAGCGGGAAGCTCGGGCGAGAGGATCAGATCCGAGAGCCCGAGGGAAAGCCAATGCGAGGCGGCGGCGCGGTTGGTCACGCCAAGACGGAAGCCGCCGACGGCGCGCATACCGCACGCCTTGACGAGCGAAAGCTGTCCGCCGTTTTCGATCATGGCAAGCGAGATCCCCCTCTCCTTGGCGTCAAGGAGCGCTCGGCGAACCCCGTCAAGCTCTCGGTCGGTGACAACCGAAGGGAGCGACACGCCGCTTGGCATGCGACTCTTGCATCGCGCAAGCTCGGCGAGCGGAAGATAGATCTCGTCAAACGCATGGAGAAGCGAGCCGTCAAGTCCCTCGAGCTGCTCGGCAGAGTGAAGCGAGAGCGAGAGAAGCCCCGTCTCGGGAAAGGGCGGCCGCGAAAGGGGTGACACCTGACAAGGCTCGAGCTCGCGGCGGCTCGGCAGAAGGGCGGAAACGGCACCTCGCCGAAGGGCGTTGAGCGACGAGGGCGGAAGATTCAGCCCCCCGTCAAGCGTAAGAGACAGATCCTCGGGGCGCATCGTAAAGGGCGTTCCCCCAAGCTTTGTGAGTCGATCCTTGACCGCATCCGCCTCAAGAGGCGACGTGCGCGCGGGGCTCGGGATATCCCCCGAAACCGAAACGCTCCTTTCCCCGAGCGAAAGGGTCAGACGCGCGGGCATCCCCGATAGGATCTCGCAATGCCCCGAGACCGCGACCGCCGTCTCGGAAAAGCGCTTGCCCTCAGAGAGCCTTTGGCTTTCCGCCTTGTCCTGCTCAGAGCGAATTCCCGTCATGGGCTTGTCGTGCCGACCCGAGAGATAACGGTCGGTAAAGCCCCCTCTTGAAAACAGGCGTGCAAGCTCGGCAAGCTCGTTTTGCCTTGCCCCTCTCCCCTCGTCGAGCAGACGGCGGTAGATCCGGCTTACGCCATGAACGTAGGTCGGGCTTTTCATGCGCCCCTCGATCTTCAGGGAGGATACGCCCGAGTCGATGAGCGCGGGGATATGCTCGGCAAGGCAAAGGTCGCGAAGGCTAAGCGGATAGCTCCCTCCGTAGGGAAGACGGCAGGGCTGGGCGCAGGCGCCTCGGTTTCCGCTCCGTCCTCCGACAAGCGAGCTAAAGAGGCATTGCCCCGAATGACTGACACAAAGCGCCCCATGTAAAAAGATCTCGATCTCGGGCTTTGCATGGTCCACCGCCGAGCGGATATTCTCAAGCGACAGCTCTCGTGCAAGCACGACGCGCGAGACGCCGAGCTCGTCAAACAGAAGATCGGCTCCCGCCGAGGAATGCACCGATGCCTGAGTGCTTGCGTGAAGCTCGAGCCGAGGGATCTCACGCCTCAGAAGCCGCATCAGACCGAGATCGGCAACGATCAGGGCGTCGACCCCGAGACGGTAGAGCTCGGCGGCATACTCGAGCGCCCCCTCAAGCTCACGGGTGGAGAGCAGGGTGTTGAGCGTGACGTAGGCGCGGCGCCCGTGAAGATGCAGATAGTCAATGGCGCGTGCCGTTTCCTCACCGTCGAAATTCTTGGCAAAGGCGCGCGCGTTCATCGCGCGTCCGCCGAAATAGACGGCGTCGGCGCCGCCCTCGACGGCGGCGAGAAGCGCCTCAAACGAGCCTGCCGGCGCCAGCAGCTCGGGAAGTGCGGTTTTTCGTTTCATATCGCTTGTCCGATGCTCCGATTTTGATGGGGGTATCCTTTATTCATTATACAATACTTTGGAGCAAAAGAAAATACCAAAATGAAAATTTCGGTATGGCAGGGAAAATCCCGTATACTTTTTCCCTCTTAGGGCATCCTTTGAGTATCAACGATTCGGAGGAGAAATATGGAGCTTAAGGGAAGCAGAACCGAGGCGAATCTGATGGCGGCGTTTTCGGGAGAGTCGATGGCGCACGTCAAATACACCTATTACGCCGCGCGCGCCTCGCGCGACGGATACGAGCAGATCGCGGCGCTCTTTCGCGAGACGGCGGAAAACGAGCGCGAGCACGCCGAGATCTGGTTTAAGCTGCTGCACGGCGGTGAAATGCCGCAAACGACCGCAAATCTCGACGATGCGGCGTCGGCAGAGAATTACGAATGGACCGATATGTACGCGGGCTTTGCCAAAACGGCAAGAGAAGAGGGCTTTGAGCGTATCGCCTCGCTCTTTGAGATGGTCGGCAAGATCGAGAAGGCGCACGAGGAGCGTTTTCGCACGCTGCTTTCCAATATCGAGCGGGGAATCGTTTTCTCGCGCGAGGGCGACACCGTCTGGATCTGCCGCAACTGCGGAAATATCGTGATCGGAAGGGACGCACCAAAGCTTTGCCCCGTCTGCTCGCATGCGCAGGCGTATTTTGAGATCAAGGCGGAAAATTACTGAAGCGAGGGGCGCATCAGATTTAGGCGAGAAGCGCCGTTTGCGACCCGAAGGTGTATACACATACTCCGAGAGGGAGCAAACGGCGGTAGAAAAAATCCGAGATAAAATGAAGAAATCCGAAGGATTTCCACCTTAAAGGATTCACAAAGCAAGTTCTTTTACTATGTGAAATTCCTTTTTGGTTTGATCCTTCGGATTTTTTCGGTCTCGTCAAATGTGACAGCCCTTTTCATTTTTGAAATACTGATAGAGGTAGCAGGGGATCATGCCGTTATAGAGCTTGCGGATCTTGTCGGCGCGCTTGCCGTAGAGCCGCTCGAAATCGCGCGAGGACGAGATGACGTAGATCTGCCAGGGGGCAAGCGAGCGGAAGTGCTCGCCGAGCGAGCGGTAGAGCGGAACGATCTCGGCAGACGAGAGAAGCCGCTCGCCGTAGGGCGGGTTAGTCACGACCGTGCCGCGCCGACCGGGCGCCGAGATGCGTCTGGCGTCCGCCTCGAAGATCTTTATGGAATCGGCAACGCCTGCGCGGCGTGCGTTTGCTTCGGTCAGGGCGATCGCGTTGGGATCGATATCCGATGCGTAGACCTCAAAGCCACTTTTGATCTCGCCCTCCCTTGCCTCTTCGCGCGCCGAGAGCCAAACACTCCTTGGAACGGCGGGGAATGCCTCGGCGGCAAAGTGCCGTCTTGCGCCGGGGGCGATGCGCCGCATCTGCATGGCCGCCTCGATGGCGATCGTTCCCGAGCCGCACATCGGATCCCAAAAGAGCACCTCCTCGCGCGGTCTTGCGTAGGCGGCGATCGCGGCGGCAAGCGTTTCGCGGATCGGCGCGGCGTTCGCCTCGG
>JAFYMH010000145.1 GCA_017556685.1 Clostridia bacterium
AAAGCGTCTGGCGGCGGCGGCAAACGCACCCACGATCTGCATTTCGCTGTAGTCATGCCCGATCTCAACGAGCGAAAGCCCCGCATGATCGGCATCAAGCAAAGCGTGGTAGCCAAGCTCGCCCGAAAGATAGAGCTCAGCGCCCGCCTGAGCGGCAGCAGCGATATAATCGTCACCCGAGCCGGGACCGAGGGCAATAGTCGAAACGGTCCGATCAGCCCCGCCAAGACGCACGAAGGGAGCGCCCGTTGCGTGCTTAATGCGCTCGGCAAGCTCGCGGCTCGGGGTTGGAGTGCGAAGCTTTCCGATCCTCGGAATGCCGTCGGCAAAGGGGACGACCTCCGAAAGCCCGACGAGGCGCGCCAAAAGATCGGCAACGCCGCCATCGGCGGCATCCGCACGGGTATGATACGAGAGCAGCGAGATCCCCGAGGTGATCAGAGAGGCGGCGAGTCCGCCGATCCCCTCGCCGAGAACGGCGCTTTTCAGGGGTCTGAAAATCAAAGGGTGATGCGAAATAATCACGTCAAAGCCGTTCTCCTTCGCGGCGTTAACCACGCGCTCGGTCACGTCAAGGACGGTCAGGATCCGATGCACCTCGCGATCGGGATCGGGCGAGAGCAAAAGCCCATCGTTATCCCACTCGCAGGAAAGCTCTCTCGGATAAAGCGTATCAAAGGCAAGCGCCAGCTCACGTACCGTCATCAGATCTCACTCCTACTTTCAAATTGCTTGATGATGCCGTCGATACCGTCGGCAATTTTCCCAGCCTCCGAGCTCTCGCCGCGATGTGCGGCTCCGAGCGCCTCCTTACGAAGCGCCGAGGCACGCGCCTTTGCATAGGCAAGGAAGGCAGGGGACCTATCGGGATAGGCGCCGATCTCGGCTTCGATCCTCGAGATCTCGTAAAACCTCCCCGTATACTCTGCCGAAATGCAAACGTACGGTCTTCGGTTCGCGATCACGAAGCGCTCCCCCAAAATCGAAAATCCGTTTTCGGCAAGGAAGCGGCGAAGATGCGCGGCGCGGGTCATCGGCTGAAGCACGAGCCGCACCGAGGGGTCAGACAGCCCCGGCGCGTCGCTTATGATGCGCGCGATCAGCTCTCCCCCCATTCCGCAGATCGCATAATCCGAGATTCCAAGACCCCCAAGCTCTGCCGCGCCGTCGCAGAGCACCGTTTTACACCGATCGCCCTCTCCCGCCGCCGCGATCGCCGCCTCTGCCGAGGCAAGCGGCCCCCTTGCAACGTCGCACGCATAGGCGAAGGAGATCCTTGCCCTTGCAAGCAAAAAAAGAGGCAGGTGGGCATGGTCGGTGCCGATATCGGCAAAGCACGCCCCCTGTCTGACAAGATCGGCCGCCGCAAGCAGTCTTGCGTCAAGCTCAGTCTCCCGCATCTTATTTTGCGAGAAACGCATTGATCTTTCTCACGAGCTCGTCTGCATCGGTTCCGTGCACGGCGCAGGCGTCGGCAATCGACTCACCGCGTGCAGAGGGGCAGCCGAGGCAATGCATTCCGATCTCAAAGAAGAACTGCGCGGTCTCGATGTTGGCATCAAGAACGTCGCCGATAATTGAATCCTTCGTTACCGTCATGTTGGTCATTCCTTTCCTTGCTTTCTTTCTTACGAAAATATTATATCCCTTTTCCCCTGCCTTGTCAAGAGGAAATCTTATCTTCCGCCTTGCGCATTTTTCTCGGTACTTCGCGCTTTTCTGACGCCTTTCGCCGAAACGCGTCGGAGGAAGTCGAAAAATCTATCCTTTTGTTTTCAAAATCTTCAAAAACACGGCTTTACAAATATGGGATTTTGTGCTATACTTTTTGTGTGAAAGTAACGAGACTTGACATTCGCTTTGCGGGAGGTGATCGGACATGCAGGATCGGCGTGATTTCTTTGCCGACAGACACGGTGCCGACACCCTCTCGGTGGCTCTTGTCGTTTTTTCGGGAATTTTGCTGACGGTGATCCTTCTGCTCGGCGGAGGTCTTCTTGCGCTTTTGGCGCTTTCCCCCGCGCTTTGGGCCGCCTTTCGCATTCTTTCGAAAAACGGCGCCGCAAGACAAAAGGAGAACGACGCCTTCCGCCGCTTCTTCCCCGCCCTGCTTTCCGAGCTTCGGATTCTCGGCTATCGCTTCCGAGACCGAAAGAGTCACGTTTATTTCCGTTGCCCCTGCTGCCGTCTGACGCTGCGCACCGAGCGCGGGGTCGGAGAGCGTACCCTTGCCTGCCCGAAGTGCAAGACCGTGCTTCGGCTCGATACGGGAACGACAAGCAAAAAACGAGAGAACCGTCCGTAACGGATCGATTTCTTTCTATTTCATCTTTTTTATCTTTTCAACTTTCTGTTACGGAGGACAAGCAAATTGATTATTGCACTGGAAGAGGCAAGGCGCGCGCTGATCGGCCTCAGAGATACCCTTCGGGATCTCGGCGTTGCGCTTCGCATTGAGGAGCTTCGCGACAAATCCGAGGAGCTTGAGGCGCAGACCATGACCGAGAATTTCTGGAGCGACGCCCAGGCAAGCTCGAAGGTCCTGCAATCGATCAAGCAGATGAAGGGAAAGATCGAGCTGTTCGAGTCGCTCTGCTCCCGCCTTGAGGACGCCGTCACGCTTGCCGAGATGGGAATCGAGGAGGGCGACGAGAGCGTTACCGAGGAGGTTGAGAGCGAGCTTGCCTATATCAGCGAGGAGGCAGAAAAGCAACGCCTTGAGACCCTGCTCACAGGGGAGTACGACCGACACACGGCGATCCTCTCCTTCCACCCCGGAGCCGGAGGCACCGAGGCGCAGGATTGGGCGATGATGCTCTACCGTATGTATACGCGTTGGGGCGAGCGGCACGGCTATACCGTCAAGCTCATTGACTGGCTCGACGGAGATGCCGCCGGCATCAAAAGCGCAACCATCACAATTGAAGGCGAGTTTGCCTACGGCTATCTGAAAAGCGAAAACGGCGTTCACCGCCTCGTCCGCATCTCGCCCTTTGACGCATCGGGGCGCAGACAGACCTCCTTTGCTTCTGTTGAGGTCATGCCCGAGTTCGGGGACGACGACGATACGATCGAGCTTCGGGACGAGGATCTTGAGATCACGGCGCACCGCTCGAGCGGCGCGGGCGGTCAGCACATCAACAAGACCGACTCGGCGATCCGCATCGTGCATCTGCCGACGGGAATCGTCGTTGGATGCCAGACCGAGCGCAGCCAGCTTCAGAACAAGGAAACGGCGCTTCGCATGCTGAAGTCCAAGCTGATGGAGATCAAGATGCGCGAGAAGCTTGCGCGGATCGAGGATATTCAGGGCAACAAGACGAACATCGAATGGGGCGCACAGATCCGCAGCTACGTCTTTATGCCCTATACACTTGCCAAGGACACCCGTACGGGCTATGAGGTCGGAGACATCGACGCCGTCATGGACGGAGAGATCGACGGCTTTATCGACGCATATCTCAAGGCAAACGCAAACAAGCCACAGCAAAACTGATCTTCAGAATTTCATAAAATACAGGAGGGTACGTTCATGAAGGAATTAAAGAAGCTGATCGCAGGGATCGCCCTGCTCGTGCAGGAGGTTACTATGTTCATTCTCTTCCTCTCGCAGAGAAAGGAGAGACGCGGTCTTTCGGTCGTTTTTCTCGGCGTTTCTGCCGCCTCCGGCATTCTCGGTGCCAAGCTGATCTCGGATGCCGCGACCGCAGAGGAAGAGGAGGAGATCGACCTTTGCGACATCGAGCTTGACGACAGCGAGATCGAGGATATTGATCTTGACGACGAGCTTTTGATCAGCGAGGATATGGTGAAGGCAGACCTTGAACACGGAACCGACGACGAGGCGCAGAGCCGCGAATAAGCTTATTTTTGGGGGAGCCTTTGCGCTTCCCCTCTCTGTCATTTTAGAGTAACGAAAGAAAGGAAATCAAACCATGCAGGAACTGAAGGCACGGCGTGATATGGATCCCGCCTATCAATGGGATCTGACGCATATTTATCAAACGAAAGCAGACTGGGAGACCGCATACCGCGAGGCTGAGGGGCTGATCCCCGAGATCGAGCTGCTTCGCCCCCGTCTTACCGAATCGGCAGCGGCACTTGCCGAGGTGCTTGGATCGATCGACCGCATCTCCGAGAAGGTCGAGCGCGTCGGCGCGTACGCCTTTCTCTCGAAGGCGGGGGACGGAAGCGATCCCGAGGCGCAGGAGATGTACGACCGCGCAATGCGGCTTTACGTTGCGCTCTCGACGGCAACGGCGTTCCTTGAGCCCGAGCTTGTCAAGATCGACGGCGAAACGATGAAGGGGTATATGGAGCATCCCGCGCTTACGACCTACCGTCATTATCTCGAGGACGTTTCCAGACGCCGCGAGCATACGCTGGATGCCGACTCCGAGGCTCTGCTTGCGGCATTCGGTGACGCCGCGCAGACCCCCTCGAACGCCTTTGATATGCTGACCAACGTGGACATGGAATTCCCGAAGATCAAAAACGAAGACGGCGAGGAGGTTCGCCTTTCAAACGGCAACTTCGCGGTCTTCCGCGAGAGCAAATGCCGTCGGGTCAGAGAGGATGCCTTCGAGGGCTATTTCGGCACCTATGCAAAATACATCAACACGACCGCCGCGCTCTACGCCGGCTCGGTCAAGATCGACACCTGCTATGCACGCGCACACCGTCACGCGGGCGTTTGCGAGGGGGCTCTCTTTGCAAACAACGTGCCGATCTCGGTTTACGATTCGCTCATCTCGGCGGTTCACGAAGGACTTTCCGACATGAAGCGCTATCTCGCGCTTCGCAAAAAGGCTCTTGGGCTAAAGAGCCTTGACGTTTACGATCTCTACGTTCCGATGATCGAGGACGTTGAGTATCCGATGCCCTACGAGGATGCGAAGGTTCTGGTGAGAAAGGCGCTCGCACCGCTCGGAGAGGATTACTGCAGGATGCTTGACCGCGCGTTTGCCGAGCGCTGGATCGACGTTTATGAGAACAAGGGTAAGGAATCGGGCGCCTTTTCCGCCGGGGTTTACGGCGTTCACCCCTACGTCAAGCTCAATTACACCGATACGCTGGACGATGCCTACACCCTTGCCCACGAGCTTGGACACGCGATGCACTCCTACTACTCAAGCGAGACCCAGGACTACGCAAACCACGATTATCGGATCATGGTTGCCGAGGTTGCCTCGACGGTCAACGAGGTGCTTTTGACGAAGTATCTGCTCTCGACCGAGACCGAGCCGCGCCGCCGCGCCTATATCCTTAACCATCTCCTTGAGAGCTTCCGCACGACCGTCTTCCGCCAGACTCTCTTTGCAGAGTTTGAGCGCCGCGCACACGATATGTATCTGAACGGAATTGCCCTGACGGCAAGCTCGCTCTCAAATCTCTACGGAGAGCTTGAGGCGACCTATTACGAGGGGGCGGAGATGCGCGAGGCGATCAAAAACGAATGGTCCTATATTCCCCACTTCTACAACGCCTTTTACGTGTACCAATACGCTACCGGCTTCTCGAGCGCCGTTGCCATCGCCGACAGGATCGTCGAGAGCGGAGACGCATCAGATTACCGTCGCTTCCTCACCCTTGGCGGAAGCGACTATCCGATCGAGGAGCTGAAGGTGGCGGGAGTGGATCTCTCCTCGCCCGAGACGGTGAAGCGCGCCATCTCGGTCTTCGGCAAAACGATCACGGAGCTGACCGAGCTTCTCGATTCGCTCGCATGACCCCGTCACCAATCCCCCGCGGCAGACGCCGCGGGGGATTTTTTTCTTTGCTACACGCTTTGACAAGCTTCGCGCATACGCTTTGCTATAATGCAAGCGACCACCGATACATATAAAAGAAAGGAAGGAAAAGAAATGCTCACACGCGACCACGTTTCCTTTGATCTCGAAAATGGCGAGGGAATCCTGACCGCCCGTCTTTCGGGCGAGATCGACCACCACACGGCGCGCATTTTCAGAGAGGAGATCGACCGAGCGCTTCTGCGCGAAACGCCCCGCGCACTCACGCTTGATTTCTCGGGGGTCGGCTTTATGGATAGCTCGGGGATCGGTCTGATCGTCGGACGGCTTGAGATGGCGCGGGAGATCGGCGCCACCCTGACGCTTTCGGGACTCTCGCAAAGGCTCTGCCGTTTGCTCGAGCTTTCGGGAGTGGACCGCCTTTGCGGCATCGTGATCTCAAAATCGACAGAAAGAGAGGACTTGTTCCATGAGACGGAAATCAGAACCTAAAAATCATATGAGCTGCGAGCTTCGTGCCGTCAGCGTGAACGAAAGCGTTTGCCGCGCGATCATCGGAGTGTTCCTTGCGCCCGAAAATCCGACGGCAACCGAGCTTGCCGACATCAAGTGCGCCGTTTCGGAGGCGGTTACCAACGCGATCGTGCACGGCTACGGCGCTGGAAACGAGGGGATCGTTTACCTTGGTGCCGAAATCTACCCGGACCGCACCGTCCGGATCACGGTACGCGATAAGGGCAAGGGGATCGAGGATATTGCGCTTGCAAGGCGCCCCCTTTATACGACCGACACCTCGGGCGAGCGAAGCGGCATGGGCTTTTCGGTCATGGAGAGCTTCACCGACCGTCTGCGCGTTCTTTCAAGACCCGGTGCGGGCACCCGCATTACGATGTATAAGCGCCTGTCCTGAGATGGCAGGCGCGACACTTTATGCAGATAATCCGCGTCTGCTCGCCGAGTCGCTTGCGGGGGACGAGGCGGCGACGGCGGAGCTGGTTCGCCGAAATACCGGGCTCGTTCGCTCGATCGCGCTCCGCTTCGTATCTCGCGGATACGACCCCGAGGATCTGATTCAGATCGGGCATCTCGGGCTTCTCAAGGCGATCCGCACCTTCGACCCCGCGCGGGGCTGTGCCTTCTCCACCTATGCGGTTCCGCTCGTGCTTGGGGAGATCCGGCGATTTTTGCGCGACGACGGCATGATCAAGGTCTCGCGCGAGCAAAAGCGAAGCGCCGCCGAGCTTTGCCGTATCCGCGACGAGGCGTTTGCGCGAGGGGAGGGAGAGCTTCGGCTCGAGGAGCTGGCACGTCGGGCGGGTATCTCACGGGAGGATGCCGCGGCGGCGCTTGAGGCATCCTCCCCGATCCGCTCGCTCTCGGAGGCGGCGTACGGCGGTGACGAGGATGCGCCGCCCCTTGAGGCAATTCTTGCCGACGGCAACGAAAGCGAGCGAACGCTCGACCGACTTGCTCTGTCGCTTGCCATCGACAAGCTCGCGCCGACGGCAAAGAAGATCCTGCTTCTGCGCTATTATCGGGATTACAGTCAGGCGGAGACGGCGAAGGCGCTCGGGCTCACGCAGGTGAAAATCTCACGCGAGGAGAAAAAAATCATGGAGTTTCTGCGTCGGGAGCTGAGCTAACGGCAGGGCTCCCTCGGATTTGTGAATATACTGTGAATTCTTGAAAAATCACTTGATTTTTGGGGTTGCTTGATTTACAATATAGTCAGCAGTTGGCACTCGGCGCATTTGAGTGCTAAAAACCAGTTGATAGCAGAACTGCTCAGTCAAATTAGGAGGAATCGAACATGAAGATGATACCCTTGGCAGATCGCGTCGTCGTGAAGCCGATCGCGGCAGAGGAGACGACCAAATCGGGTCTTATTCTTCCCGGCTCGGCGCAGGAGAAGCCCCAGGTGATGGAGGTCGTTGCGGTCGGTCCCGGCGGCATCGTTGACGGCAAGGAGGTCAAGATGACCGTTGCGGTCGGACAGAGAGTCATCACGAGCAAGTATTCGGGAACCGAGGTTAAGTGCGACGGCGTTGAGTATACGATCGTTCGCGTCGGTGACATTCTCGCAATCGTTGAATAATAAGTGAGGTTTGATAGCTATGGCAAAGGATATTCTTTACGGCATTGATGCCAGAAACGCCCTGCTCCGCGGTGTGGATCAGCTCGCCGATACGGTTAAGATCACGCTTGGACCGAAGGGCAGAAACGTCGTTCTCGATAAGAAGTACGGAACGCCTCTGATCACCAACGACGGCGTAACCATCGCCAAGGAGATCGAGCTTGAGGATGCGGCAGAGAACATGGGCGCACAGCTCGTTCGTGAGGTCGCAACCAAGACCAACGATGCAGCGGGCGACGGTACCACCACCGCGACCCTTCTCGCGCAGGCTCTGATCCGCGAGGGCATGAAGAACGTGACCGCAGGCGCCAACCCCATGGTTCTCCGCCGCGGCATCTCGAAGGCGGTTGACGCCGCCGTTGCCGCACTCGTCGGCAACTCGAAGAAGGTCAACGGAACCGAGGACATCGCCCGCGTCGGAACCATTTCGGCAGGCGACGCCGTGATCGGTACGCTGATCGCAGACGCGATGGAGAAGGTCACCTCCGACGGAGTCATCACGGTTGAGGAGTCGAAGAGCGCAGAGACCTATTGCGAGGTCGTTGAGGGTATGCAGTTTGACCGCGGATACCTCTCGCCCTATATGGCTACCGATACCGATAAGATGGAGGCGGTGCTTGACGATTGCCTTATTCTTATTACCGACAAAA
>JAFYMH010000146.1 GCA_017556685.1 Clostridia bacterium
CGTCAAGCGCGGCGACGTCAGCCTTGACGAGTTCGGCGTGAAGGCTCTGAACAACTCCACCCTTCAGATCACTCTTGAGGAGGGTGTGACCTCCTATAAGGCGTTCCTTCGTAACCTTACGAATATTGCTCTCTCTCCTTTGAACGCAAACGCTGTCGGTCAGAGAGACGATTTCTGGGCAAAGCGCCTTTCTACCTTCTCCTGCAACGGTCCCTTCAAGCTCGGTGACTATTCGATCTCCGACGGCGTCTTTACCCTTGAGAGAAACAACGGCTATCACCGCCCCGCAAAGTCGGATGCGACCTCGGATGCGTACGTAACGCCGAATATGCTCAAGACTCTTTGGAACGTGAATCCCGAGATCACCGACGCCGAGTATCTCGAGTCGCTTCTTTCGGGACTCGTTGAAAAGACCTGCTTCTACGTCGGGGAGATCCCGCTTTCGAAGCGCAGTGAGGCGGACGTCAAGACGAGCGATCTCCTTTCGACCTATTCTTACCTCTTCAATACGAGCAATGATCTCTTTAAAGATCCCGAGGTCAGAAGGATCTTGGCAAGCGTGATCGACCGTGAGGCGATCATTCGAATGATCGTATACGGTGAGGCGGCAACCGGACTCGTTCCCTCGGGTGTCTCAAACGGCTCGAAGCTTTCGTCGAACTTCCGCAAGAATGGTGGAAATCTGCTTTCGACCACCGCCACCATGACGGTTGCCGAGGCAAGGACGGCTCTTGGTGCGATCAGCGGATACGTTCCGGGAGAATTTAACCTGACCTATTACGATAGTGAAGAGGACGCTGCGATCGCGACCTATATCAAGGGTCTTTGGGAGCAGCTTGGATACACCGTGAATCTCGTCCCGGTTTCGGGCGTGACGGTTGAGTATTCCGACGGCGGCGTCGTTTATGAGCTCTACGATTCGGCACTTCAGATCGCATACGAGAGCGGAAACTTCGACGTGATCGGTATCGATTATCAGATGTACTCGGCAAACCCCCTGTCGGCATTCGCTCAGTTCACCTCGAACCTGAACGGAAACGGAACCGATCTCGGCGAGGGCGAGGGCATCGATCCCGAGAATCCTCCCTCCTACCTGCCCCTCGGCAACGTGCTTGGCTACAAGAGCGATGCGTATGACGCAAAGGTTGCGGCGGCGCTCGCTGAAAAGGATCTCGGCGCAAGAGCCGCGCTTCTGCACGAGGCAGAAGAAATCCTGCTTTCGGATATGCCGATCATCCCGCTCGTCTTTAACCAGAGCTGCTATGCATCGAGCGGCCTTTCGAAGATCCGCGTGGATTACAACGGTTACGCGGTATTCACCAAGGTCTATCAGAAGAATTACACGAAGTATCTTCCCAAGGAGGAGGCTCCCGACGCGGAGTAAGCTCCGGATGAAAACGGGCGGCAACGCCCGTTTTCGTTATCCTGTCGCAAATATTATATAAGGTAGAAAAGGTATGAAAAAGAAGCAGGAGCTTGAGCTTTGGAACAAAACCGACGTCAAGATCTTTATCCTCTTTTTGCTCGATAGTCTGAATCACCCGCTTGATCTTGCAACCATCGATCGGATCATCGTTGAGACGGGCTACGTCCGTCCCTTCGATTTTACCGAGTGCTTTTCCGAGCTTCTCGAGGCGGGGCAGGTGCTTGAGGACGATCTTGGCGGCGAGCGGGTCTATCAGATCTCGGGGGTCGGACGAATGGTGGCAGGGGAGCTGCAAAGCGAGATCCTCGATACCATCCGACGCGAGAGCTCTCTCTGTGCCGCAAGGCTTTTGTCTCTGCACCGTCGGGGCGCTAAGCTTTCGACCGATATCGAGGAGCGCGAGGATGGGAAATTCCTCATCCGCCTTTCGATCACCGACCGTGACGGCGTGATGCTTGAAACGGCATGCGCGGTTCCGTCGCGCCGACAGGCAGAGGAGATCTGCCGGAATTTCGAGCGCAAGCCTGAGAAAAGCTATCGTGGGATCCTCTCGGTTCTGACGGGCGAGGTCGATTATCTCCTGAGCTGAGCGGGGGACCTTGTAAAATTTTTTGAAATTTTAAAAAAAATTAACAAAGATACTTGACAATATACGGAAAAATGATATAATGGAAGTAACTATCCGGGTGGGAGTGCCATGAATCAACTGCCAAGTGACGAGCATTCGGCGGCTCTGCTTGCCTCGGTGCGAGAGGGAAACGAGGCGGCGTTTGCCGCTTTGCTTGACCGTTACGCGCCGCTTTTGCAATCCCTCGTTTCTGCCTTCGGCGCATCGCCGATCGGAGCAGACGAGCTGATGCAGGAGGCAAGGTTCGCTCTTTATCGCGCGGCTATGAGCTATCGCGAGGGAGGCGTGACCTTCGGGCTTTATGCAAAGATCTGCGTGCGAAACCGTCTCGTCAGCCGACTCAGGCGGGAGCAAAAAGAGGAAAGCCCCTTTTCTCTTGAGCATCTCTTGCGTGAGTTGCCCTCCGAAAATGGGGGCGACGCTCTTGATTTTCTCCTGTCGGACGAGTCCTTCCGCGAGCTGTGTGAGCAGATCGCGTGCATTCTTTCGCCGTATGAGAACCGCGTTTTTCGGCTCTATGCAGGGGGTCTTTCGGTTCCCGAGATCGCCTCAGAGCTCTGCGAAACGGTCAAATCGGTGAGAAATGCGCTCGACCGTGCGCAATCGAAGCTCAGGAGGGGCGAGTGGCTCATCCGCCGTCGGTAGTTCTATATGCCCAGGTAGCTTAAGGGAGAGCGTTGGTTATCAAAGGCGTCGGTTGGAATCCGTCTAAGGGCAAAAAAACCTATTTAAAGCGAGGAAAGAAACAACATGTACCAGGACAAGACTTTGAAGTGCAAGGAATGCGGTAACGACTTCGTATTCACCGCAGGCGAGCAGGAGTTCTATGCAGAGAAGGGCTTCCAGAACGAGCCCCAGAGATGCAAGGCCTGCCGCGACGTCAGAAAGAACGCTGCCCGCGGTGGCAGAGAGATGTTCGACGCCGTTTGCGCTGATTGCGGTAAGGAGTGCAAGGTTCCCTTCAATCCGACCGATGGCAAGCCGGTATACTGCAGCGAGTGCTATGCAGCTCGCCGTAACGGCTAATCTCCGTCCAAGCATGAAAAGCAGATGCCAAACGGCATCTGCTTTTCATGCTTTTTTTCGCTTGTATCTCTGTACAAAGCCGAAAAAATATGGTATAATGTCAAAAAAGAGAAGAAACGGCGGACGAACCAATGAAAGTGAAACGAGAGACACCGCGCACCCCCGATGAAAATGCAGAGAATCGCGTCTTTGGCAGAAATGCCGTGCGCGAGCTTCTCGCCTCGGGGCGCGATATTGATAAGATCTACGTCTCGGGCGGCGAGCGCGAGGGCTCGATTTTGCGCCTGATCGGTGAGGCGCGGGAGCGCCGTATCCCGATCGTCGAGTGCGACCGCAGAAAGCTCGATCTTCTTTCGGGGGGCGGCGTGCATCAGGGGATCGTTGCCGTTGCGGCGGAGGTTGCCTATGCGTCGGTCGACGATATGCTCGCTCTTGC
>JAFYMH010000147.1 GCA_017556685.1 Clostridia bacterium
CTCGGAACGATGAAGGAGCGCCGCGCCGAAACGGCGAGCGGAACGCCGATCGAGTGCCCTCCTCCGAACACCACCGAGACGGTTGGCTTGTCAAGCGAGGCGATCACCTCCGAGATCGCAAGCCCCGCCTCGACGTCTCCGCCCATTGTGTTGAGTAGGATCAGGATCCCGTCGATCGCCTCGTCCTCCTCAAGCGAGACGAGAAGCGGGAGCAGATGATCGTATTTCGTCGCCTTTTGATTGCCCTCAAGCGTGTAATGCCCTTCGATCTGCCCGATGATGCTCAGACAATAAAACGCCTCCCTTTTGTTTTCCGCAAGCGCGCCGCCCATCCGCTCGATCGCCTCGCTGTCAAGCTTTTGCCCCTTTTCGCCCTTTTTTTCTTCGTTCTCGCTCTGATTTTCCATCTTTTTTCTCCTTTTCCCTCGCAGAATTGATTTTTTTGATAGTTTCCCACGAATATTTTCTTTTATAACATTTACATTTCGACGAAGGTATGTTATAATATTAACGTATGTCACGGCAAAACGCGTGTAAATATTTTTCAAAGGAGAATATAGATATGTCAAAGTTTATGATCGAAACCTCCGCGCGCCATATCCACCTCTCTCGCAAGGACGTTGAGACCCTGTTCGGTGCGGGCTATCAGCTCACCAAGAAGAAGGATCTCAGCCAGCCCGGCCAGTTCGCCTGCGCCGAGAAGGTCACGGTCGTTGGCGAGAAGGGGACTCTGAACGCAAGCATCCTCGGCCCGGAGCGCGGCGCTTCGCAGGTTGAGATTTCCCTGACCGACGCGAGAAGCATCGGCGTCAAGGCTCCGATCCGCGAGAGCGGCGACGTCGCAGGAAGCGGCGCCTGCAAGCTTGTCGGCCCTGCCGGCGAGGTCGAGCTTACCGAGGGCGTGATCGCGGCAAAGCGTCACATCCATCTTACCCCCGAGGCGGCAGCCGAGCTTGGCGTTTCGGATAAGCAGATCGTTAAGGTCAAGACCAACGGCATGCGTCCTCTGATCTTTGACGACGTTGTCGTTCGCGTCAGCGCTTCCTTTGCGACCGCCATGCACATCGATACCGACGAGGCAAACGCCGCGTTCGGCGCAACCGAGGGCGAGATCATCGCATAACCGATCGAATACTTACAGAAGGAGATAGAAACAATGAGCAACGAATGCAAGTACGCAATGAGCACTGAGGTGCAGCATATGTGCGTCGTAAACAAGGGCCCGAAGCACGGTCCTGCTCCCATTCCCGAGGAGGGCAAATGGGTTGAGGCAAAGCAGATCACCGATATTTCCGCATACACCCACGGTGTGGGATGGTGCGCACCCCAGCAGGGCGCGTGCAAGCTCTCGCTGAACGTTAAGGAGGGCATCATCGAGGAGGCGCTCGTCGAGACGATCGGCTGCTCGGGCATGACCCACTCGGCTGCTATGGCGGCTGAGATCCTTCCCGGCAAGACCCTTCTTGAGGCACTGAACACCGACCTCGTCTGCGACGCGATCAATACCGCGATGCGCGAGCTGTTCCTTCAGATCGTCTATGGCCGCAGCCAGTCTGCCTTCTCCGAGGGCGGTCTCGTCATCGGCGCGGGCATGGAGGACCTCGGTAAGGGCGAGCGCTCGATGGTCGGTACCATGTACGGTACCAAGGCAAAGGGCGTCAGATATCTCGAGATGACCGAGGGCTACTGCACCAGAATGGCACTCGACGAGGATAGCCAGGTCATCGGTTACGAGTTCGTTTCTCTCGGCAAAATGACCGACTTCATCAAGAAGGGCATGGAGCCGAACGAGGCATACGAGAAGTCGAAGGGTACCTACGGTAGATTTAACGATGCCGTTAAGTACATCGACCCCCGCAAAGAGTGATAAGGAGGGAACGGAACAATGGCAAAGTTTGAAGGTTACGAAAGACGCGAGGCGAAGATCCTCGCCGCACTGAAGGAATTCGGCATCAACTCGATCGACGAGTGCAAGGAAATCTGCGATGCCAAGGGCATTGACCCCTACAAGATCGTCGAGGAGACCCAGCCCATCTGCTTCGAGAATGCGAAGTGGGCC
>JAFYMH010000148.1 GCA_017556685.1 Clostridia bacterium
CGTTCGTGCTTTGGAATCAGGTCATCGGCGTTCCGAAGGAGCAGATCACGCGTCTTGGAAAGGCCGACAACTTCTGGGAGCACGGCTCGGGTCCCTGCGGCCCCTGCTCGGAGATCTATTTCGACCGCGGCATCAAGTACGGCTGCGGCAAGCCCGATTGCCGTCCCGGCTGCGATTGCGACCGCTATATGGAGATCTGGAACAACGTCTTCTCCCAGTTCAACAACGACGGAAACGGAAACTATACCGAGCTTGCACAGAAGAACATCGATACCGGCATGGGCCTTGAGCGCCTTGCCTGCGTCATGCAGGGCGTGGACAATATGTTCGAGGTCGATACCAACCGCCGTATCCTCGAAAAGGTCTGCGAGATCTCGGGCAAGACCTATGGGCAAGATCCCGCAAACGACGTTTCGATCCGCGTTTGCACCGACCATATCAAGAGCGCCATGTTTATGATCTGCGACGGCGTTATCCCCTCGAACGAGGGCCGCGGCTACGTGCTTCGCCGCATCATCCGCCGCGCCTGCCGTCACGGAAAGCTTCTTTCTGTCAACCGTCCCTTCCTTGCCGAGCTCTGCCGCGTTGCCATGAAGGAAAACGCCTCGGCATATCCCGAGCTTGACGCGAAGGGCGACTATATCCTCAAGGTCCTTTCGATCGAGGAGGAGCGCTTTGACGCGACCATTGACGCCGGACTCTCGATCCTTTCGACGATGATCGACAAGGCAAAGGCAAACGGGAACTCAGAGCTGTCGGGCGAGGACGCCTTCAAGCTTTACGATACCTTCGGCTTCCCGATCGACCTCACCCGCGAGATCGTCGAGGAAAGCGGCCTTTCGCTTGATCACGAAACCTTCCTTTCGCTGATGAACGAGCAGAGAGCCCGCGCAAGAGCCGCACGCGGAAGCATCGGCGGCTGGGCAAGCGGCTCGGCATCTCTTCTTGACGGGATCGCCGAAACCGAGTTTGTCGGATACACCGAAACCGAATGCACCGCCAAGGTCCTTGCCATCATTGCAAACGATATGCTCGTCGAGGAGATCAGCGAGGGAGAGTTTTCTCTCGTCCTTGACCGCACCGTCCTCTATGGAGAGGGCGGCGGTCAGGTCGGAGACACCGGAACGATCCTTGGCAAGGGCACCGCTTTGACGGTTGACGATACCAAAAAGACCGAGGGCGTTTACCTGCACCTCTGCACGCTCGAGAAGGGCGCTGTCAGGGTTGGGGACGAGCTGACCCTTTCAATCGATACGGCGCGCCGCGACGCCATCCGCCGCAACCACTCTGCCTGCCATCTTCTGCAGGCGGCTCTGCGCGAGGTCCTCGGCTCGCACGTTGAGCAGGCAGGCTCCTACGTGGATGCCGAGCGCTGTCGCTTCGACTTCTCCCATTATTCGGCAATGACCACCGATGAGATCGCCAAGGTTGAGGAGATCGTCAACCGCCGTATTCTGCTTGCACAGACGGTTGAGACCTCCCTTACCGATATGGAAACCGCACGCGCAAGCGGCGCGATGGCGCTCTTCGGAGAAAAGTACGGAAAGGTCGTCCGCATGGTCAAGATGGGCGACTTCTCGACCGAGCTCTGCGGCGGTACGCACGTTTCGAGCACCGGAAATATCGGACTCTTCCGAATCCTCTCCGAAAGCTCGGTTGCCGCAGGCGTTCGCCGCATCGAGGCGGTCACGGGACTTGGCGTTCTGAAGCTTCTTTCCGAGCGCGAGGCGCTCATCCGCGAAACCGCACGCGAGCTTAAGGCTCCGAGCGAAAGGGATCTCGTCCGCCGCGCATCTCAACTCGACGGTCAGATTCGCGAGCTTCGCCGCTCGCTTGAGTCTGCCGAGGCAAGGCTGGCATCGGCAAAGCTCGACTCGCTCATCGGCTCCGCCGTCGCCGTCGGCTCGCTCCGCCTTCTGACCGCTCGCCTTGACGCGAAGCCCGATGCCGCGCGTACGCTTTGCGACGATATCAAGGCAAGATACCCCGATATGGTTGCCGTTTTCGCTGCCGTCTCTGACGGCAAGCTCAACTTCGTTGCCGTTTGCGGTGCAGACGCCGTCAAGGCAGGTGCGCACGCAGGAAACATCCTCAAGGTCATCAGCGTCATCGCAGGCGGAAAGGGCGGAGGACGCCCCGACAGCGCCATGAGCGGAGGACGGGATCTTGACAAGATCGACGAGGCACTTTCCGCCGTTGCCGATCTTCTTCCGAAGGCATAACAAAAAAACTTGAGGCTGTCTCAAATTCGAATTTGAGACAGCCTCTTTTTGTGGGGCGCATCAGATTTAGGCGAGAAGCGTCGTTTGCGACCCGAAGGTGTATACACATACTCCGAG